>NZ_JBEXEA010000012.1:55749-254406 GCF_040606035.1 Streptomyces sp. NPDC005483 | reverse complement strand
TGCGTGTCGGTGAAGAGGGCGGGGGCTGGGAGCGGGGTGTGGGCGCACCTGGACTGCCCGAGTTGCACTTGTGCCGGGGGTGCGCGGGTTGTGGGCGCGGGCCTCGCGTCCCGCGGTCCGGGGTGGGCGGTTTGGTTGGGGCCGGCCCCGGAGGTGGCGGTGGCTGTGAGGGGGTGTGCGTGTCGGTGAAGAGGGCGGGGGCTGGGAGCGGGGTGTGGGCGCACCTGGACTGCCCGAGTTGCACTTGTGCCGGGGGTGCGCGGGTTGTGGGCAGGGGCCTCGCGTCCCGCGGTCCGGGGCGGGCGGTTTGGTTGGGGCCGGCCCCGGAGGTGGCGGTGGCTGTGAGGGGGGTGTGCGTGTCGGTGAAGAGGGCGGGGGGCTGGGGGCGGGGTGTGGGCGCACCGTGGCCGCGCGGCCTGTATCCGCGCTGCTGTGGCGCAGGCGTCCGGCGGTGCCGGTCTTGGGGTGGGGCCCGGTGAGGACGCACTGGGGCCGCACGTCCCGCGCACCTGGTCCGGGGCGGGCGGTCGTCTCCGACGGCGGCGTCCGCTTCCGGGGCCGCACGTCGCTCACTGTTGCCGACGTGCGGGCACGGGTCAGGCGGTGCGGCGGTGCAGTACCCGGAAGGACGCGGCGGTCGCGAGCGCGGCGACCGTGAGGGCTAGGCCGGTTTCGGTGAGGTGGGCGGCCCAGAAGGGGGAGGTGGGGAGTGGGTCGGGGCGGTGGCTTCCCAGGGAGCGGTTGAGGAGCGTCATCACGGCGACCGAGACCGCCAGGGCGGGCAGTGTGCGGCCCAGCAGCAGGCCGGTGAGCGTGCCGACCGCGAGGGCGCACAGGCCGTAGGCCACCACCAGCGGGCCGTGTACGGCGAACACGTCCGGGTGGAAACGGTTGTCGCCCATCAGATCCCGGTGCGCCGACCAGGCCCAGCGGTACACGGGGACGAACACGGCGCCGCCGAGGACGAGGGCGAGCGCGGGCAGGGTGAGCTTGGCGGCGAGCCAGCGCGCCGGGGAGACGCCCTGCGACCAGGCCAGCCGCGCGGTGCCGCTCTCCAGCTCGCGGCCGACGAGCGCGCCGCCCGCCCAGGCCGCGACGGCCCAGAAGCTGTAGTACAAGAACGTACTGGTCCAGCCCATCCCCGTGCTGTAGGTGTACGCGGCCCCGAGTCCGCAGGCTTCGCCCCTGGGGCAGGCGTCCAGGGTCGCGTACGCCGAGTCGGCGGTGACCTCGGTCAGCCACACCAGGTAGCCCACCGAGCCGAGGACGAAGGCGCCCCACACGATCAGCGCCGTGCGGTGCAGTCGCAGCACGGTCCAGGAGAGGCCGCTCATCCCGCGGCCGCCCGCCGGCGCAGGACGGCGAACGCGAGGGCGACCGCCACGGCGGTGAGGGCGAGCAGGACGCCGGTCTCCAGGAGCTGGCGGGGCCAGTAGTCGGGGGAGGGCAGGTACGTGCGGGTGAAGCGGACGACGTCGTGCTTGGCCAGGCAGGCCTTGTCCGTGTAGCACCCCGGGTCGGAGATCTCCGACCCGGTGGAGGTGAACGCGGAGCTGCGCGAGCTGATCTCCGGTTGCTGGTAGCGGCCCTGGAAGGGCCAGTGGTTGCCGCGGAAGGCGTAGACCAGGAAGTACGCGAACCCGCTGAAGGCGAGCGCGGGCAGGGTACGGCGGACGGCGAGGCCGATCAGGGTGCCGAGGGCGAGACCCAGCAGGGGCGCGGCGACGGTGGCCGGGCCGAGGGAGAAGTAGAGGGAACGGGGGCCGATGCCGGCGATCAGCAGATTGCTGTGGGCGGACCACAGCTGCCGGTAGAGCAGGGTGAGCAGGCCCGTTCCGGCGACGACGAAGGCGGCCGGCACGGCGAGCTTGGCGGCGAGCCAGCGCGCCGGGGAGACCGACTGGGTCCAGGCGAGCTGGGCGGTGCCGCTCTCCAGTTCACGGGCGATCAGCGGGCCCCCGGCGAACAGGGCGACGGCGAAGGAGCCCAGGGTGATCAGGGTGTCGGGGTCGTAGAAGAGGTTGTTGTAGGCGCCCGAGGTGAAGTACAGGAGCGTGTCGCCGGAGTACGCGGCCTCCAGGACCCCGCCGCCGTAGCCGAACCGCTCCAGCTGCCGGGCGGTGGCGTCGGCGCCGGGGCCGGTCAGCCACAGCAGCAGGCCGGCGGTGAACGCCACGAAGGCGAGCCAGATCCACAGGGCGGTGCGGTGCAGTCGCAGGACGGTGCGGAGCAGGCCGCGGGGGGCGGCGCGCACCGCGAGGGCGGGGGCCTTGTCGAGGGTCGTGGCGCTCATGCCGTCACCGCCTCGGCGGTCGCCGTGGTGCCCGGGGTGAGCAGCGCGGGTGCCTCAGGGGCGCGGAGGTGGGCGAGCACCAGCTCCTCCAGCGAGGGGTCCTCGGTCGCCCAGCCCTCGCCCACGGGGCCGTCGCGGCGGATCAGGGCGGTGAGGCCGCGACCCGCGGCACGGGACTCGATCACTGCGTGTGGGGCCAGGTCGGCGGGGGTGCCGCGGCCGGTGACCAGGGTGTGCGCGGCGAGCAGGTCGTCGATGCCGCCGCCGAGCCGGACCCGGCCGCCGCCCAGGAGCAGCAGGTGGTCGCAGGCGTCGGCGAGCTCGGCGACGATGTGCGAGGACATCAGCACGGTGGTGCCGTGCTCGGCGGCGTCCGCCATCAGGGTGCCCATCAGTTCGTGCCGGGCGAGCGGGTCGAGGTCGGCCATCGGCTCGTCGAGGAGCATCAGGTCGGGCCGCTTGCCGAGGGCGAGGGCGAGCGCGACCCGGGTGCGCTGACCGCCGGAGAGGCCGCGGATACGGGACTTCGGGTCGAGGTCGCCCTGCTCGACGATCCGGGCGGCACGGGTGGCGTCCCAGCGGGCCGGGTTGAGTTCGGCGCCCATGCGCAGGGTCTCCGCGATGGTCAGCTGGGGGTACAGCGGCTTGTTCTGGGCGAGGTAGGCGATTTGGTCGCGGGTCTCGCCGGGCGCCCGGCCGAGGACGGTGAGCGTGCCGGAGGTGGGCCGCAGCAGGCCGGCGGCCATGGCGAGAAGGGTGGACTTCCCGGCGCCGTTGGGGCCGACCAGTGCGCTGATGCGGCCCGCGGGCAGCCGGAAGGAGCAGCCGTCGAGGGCCGCGGCCCGTCTGCCGTACCGCTTGCCCAGGCCGGACGCCTCCAGGGCGACGGCCGGGGTGGTACTGGTGGAACTCACTGGTCCCCCTTCGGGAAGTGCTCGTCGAGTACGGCGGTGAAGAGCGCGTCGACGTCCTCGCGGCCCAGGCCCGCGGACCGGGCGCGCCTGGCCCAGTCGTCGAGCTCGGCGCGCAGGGGCGTGTCGGCCGCGTGGGCGCCGGCGCCGAGCGTCCTGCGGACGAAGGTGCCGAGACCGCGGCGGGCCTCGACCAGGCCCTCGCGTTCCAGTTCGCGGTAGGCCTTGAGCACGGTGTTCGGGTTGATGGCGGTGGCCTCCACGACCTCGCGGGCCGTGGGGAGCCTGTCCCCGGGTTCGAGAAGGCCGAGCCGCAGGGCCTGCTTGGTCTGCTGGACGATCTGCACGTAGGTGGCGACGCCGGAGCGCCGGTCGATGCGGTACTCGACCACGCGGACAACCACCCTTTCACTAATTGAGTAGTGAAAGGGTGGTGGAGGATGGTCCTGAAAGTCAAGCGTGCTGGTGTGAACCGGTCGGCGGGGGCCGTCCGATGAAGGGGCGTGAGGGAAACGAGAAGCGACGGGGATCTGCTGCGGGCCATCGCGGCGGACGGTGACCGGCGCGCCTTCGAGGAGCTGTACCGGCGGTACGCGCCCTGGCTGCTCGCCCGGCTGCGCGGCCGGTGCGCGGACGCGAGCCTGGTCGACGACGTCGTACAGGAGACGTTCCTCGCGGTGTGGCGGGGGACCGCGCGCTATCGCGAGGAAGGCGATGTGGCCGGGTGGCTGTGGCGGATCGGCTCGCGGCGGCTGATCGACGCGCTGCGCGGTGACGGGGCGCGGGGCCGGCTCAGGCAGGCATTGTCCCGGCTGCGGCACCGGGACGAGGTGTCCGCTGAGGAACGCGTGCTCGCGGGGGTGGAGCACGGAGACCTCGCGGGCGCCCTCGTCCGGCTCTCGCCGGAGCTGCGGGCGGTCCTGCAGGCGACGGTCATCGACGGACTGACCACCCGCGAGGCCGCCGTCCTGCTGGGCATCCCGCCCGGCACGGTCAAGACCCGGGCGATGCGGGCCCGCAAGCAGTTGAGGGAGGCGCTGGCATGACCACCGGCCGAGGACCGTGGACGCGATCGGAAGCGGGGGCGCCGGCGCCGGAACAAGCCGCGGCGAAGCCGTCGGCAGGGACCGGAGTGCCGGTGCGAGTGAAGGAGGTGGCGGCATGACCTGGCATGTGGCCGAAGAAGATCTACGGGCTTATGCCCAGGGCGAGTTGGCCGCCCCCCTGCTCTGGTCCGCCGACACCCATCTCGCCGCGTGTGGCCCGTGCCGCGGGCTGCTCGCCGACGTCAGCGACCGGGTCGCGCTGGACGCCGGGTGGGAACGGCTGGACGCCGAGCTGGACGCGCCCCGGCCGGGGTGGTTCGAGGCGCTGCTGACGCGGGTCGGGATCGCCGACCACACGGCACGGCTGCTCGCGGCCACGCCGGTGCTCAGGCGCTCCTGGCTGGCGGCCGTGGTGTTCCTGCTGCTGGTGACCGTGGGCGCGGTGCGCACGACCGAGTCGCCGACCCTGTTCCTCGCCCTCGCCCCGCTGCTGCCGTTGGCCGGCGTGGCGTTGTCGTACGGCCCGGCACTCGACCCGACCTACGAGATGACGGTCGTCGCACCCACCCACGGCTTCCGGCTGCTGATGATCCGTACGCTCGCCGTGCTGGTAGCGGGCCTCGGCCTCAACGGGCTCGCCACCCTCGCCCTGCCCGGCTACGGCCTGCGCGCGCTGGCCTGGCTGCTGCCCGCGCTCGCCCTCACCGCGACCGGCCTCGCCCTCACCCCGAGGCTCGGCCCGGTCCTCGCCCCGTCCCTGGTCGGCGGCGCCTGGATCGCCGTACTGCTGTCCGCGCAGGCCGCGCAGCACGCGAACGCCGATGCGCTCGCGCCGTTCACGGCGGCCGGGCAGGGCGTGGCCGGCGCGCTCACCGCGCTCGGTGCCGGGCTGCTCTTCCTCGTCCGTGACCGCTTCGATCTCTTCAATGGCAGCGCCGAATGACCGCCGCCACGGTCGCCGGTCGCGGGCTGCTGTCCGCGCCGGCCGGGCAGGGCGTGGTGGCAGTGGTCGCCGTCGGGCTGCTCTTTCTTCTCCGTGACCGCTTCGATTCCTTCAACGGGAGCGCCGAATGACCGCCACCGTCTCCGCCTCCGGGCTTCATCTCCGCTACGGCGGCACCCGCGCCCTCGACGACGTGTCGTTGCGGCTGACGCCGGGGGTGACCGGGCTGCTCGGGCCCAACGGGGCCGGGAAGACCACCCTGTTGCGGGTGCTCGCCACCGCCGTGCCCGCCGACCGGGGTTCCTTCACGGTCCTCGGGCACGATCCGGTCAGCTCGCGAGGCCGGCAGCAGGTCCGTCGTTCGCTCGGCTATCTGCCGCAGACCCCGGGGTTCCACCCGGACTTCAGCGCCTTCGAGTTCGTCGACTACGTGGCGATCCTCAAGGAGCTCACCGACCGCACCGCACGCCACCGCGAGGTGCGGCGCGTGCTGGAGGAGGTCGACCTCGGGGACGTACGCGCGCAGCGCATCAAGAAGCTGTCCGGTGGGATGCGGCAGCGGGTCGCGCTGGCCGCCGCCCTCGTCGGCGACCCCGGTTTCCTCGTCCTCGACGAGCCGACCGTCGGACTCGACCCCGAACAGCGCATGCGGTTCCGGGAGTTGATCGCGCAGGCGGGGGAGGGGCGGACCGTGCTCCTGTCCACCCATCAGACCGAGGACGTGGCGATGCTCTGCCACCGGGTCCTCGTCATGGCCCGCGGCCGCATCCTCTTCGAGGGCACCCCCGCCGAACTGACCGCACGCGCGGCCGGCCGGGTGTGGAGCAGCACGGAACGCGCCCCGGACGCCAAGGCGGGCTGGCGCACCGGCACCGGCTCCTTCCGCAACGTCGGCGACCCGCCCACCGGCGCCGATCTCCTCGAACCCACCCTGGAGGACGGCTACTTGCTCACCCTGGACGACGCGGCCGCGGAGGTGGCGGCCGCATGAGCCTGATGACCGAGACGACGGCCGAGCCCGCCGCCGTCCACGAAGACGATCCGCGACGAGCCTGGGCCGCCGTGTTCGCCCTCGCCCGTTTCGAGGCACGCGACCTGCTGCGGTACATCCCGGTGCTGGTGACGCTGCTGCTGTACGTCGGCTACACCGCCTGGACGCTGTTCCACCAGCAGGACGGCATGGACGCCTTCCCGGCCCTCCAGGACGTCGACCGCGGCACCCAGACCGGGCCCCTGCTGCTGGGGATCGCCCTGTTCGTGTGCGTCAACCGGTGCACGCTGCGCTCCCGAAAGCGCGGCACCGACCGGCAGTTCGACGTCCTGGTCATGGAGCCGTGGCGGCGGACGGTCGCGCATGTGCTGTCGGTGGTGCCCTTCGCCGCCGTCACCGCGCTGGTCGTGCTCGGCGAGTTCACCCGGCAGGCCCTCAGGGCGGGTGCGGTGGGCCACGGCTCACTCGCCGAGCTCGCCGTCGGCCCCCTGTACGTGCTGCTGTGCGGCGCCTTCGGGGTGCTGCTCGCCCGGCTGGTCCCGTCCACGTTCGCGGCACCGGTCGGCGTGGTCGGACTCTTCGTCCTCAGCGTGTTCCTCACCGCGGGCACCAGCGACGCCGAATGGTCGCGGTGGCTGTCCCCGATCGTGGGGGAGGCCGCCGGCAACACGGTCCTCCCCTCTGACCTCGTCGGCCGTCCGGCGGCCTGGCACGCCCTGTATCTGACCGGGGTGATCCTGCTGCTGGCCCTCGTCGCAATCCTGGCGAGCGGCGGCCGGACGCTGTCGCTGAAGGCCGGGGCGGCGGGTGCGCTCGCGCTGACGCTGGCCGGCGCGGTGGGCCAGTCCGGGGGCGTGTCACCGGAGTTGGCCGCCGCCCGCGAACAGGTCACGGTCTCCCCGCAGCGGGACCAGTCGTGTGTGCGGCACGGCGGCTCGACGTACTGCGCCTTCCCCGAGTGGACCGGCCGGGCGGGCGCCTGGGCGGACGTCGTGGACCGCGTCCAGTCCCTGGCCGGTGGTACGGCCGCCCGGCAGCCGCTTCTCGTACGGCAGCGGGTCGAGGCCCGGTACGGCCTGAGCGGCGACTCGGCGATCGAACCGCTCACGACCCCGCACCAGGTCACCGTCGGCACGCGGTGGGGCGGCAACCGGGTTCCCGAGTTCGCCGTCGGCGTCGCCTATGTGCTGGTCGCCGGTGACGAGTCGAAGGGCGGCGAGCTGTGCGACGGGCGGGTGGTCACCGCGATGTGGCTGGCCCTGGGCGGCGACGCGCACCCGATGGCCGACCTCGCGAATGTCCGCATCGACGACAGCGTCACCGGGTCGGCGAGTGTCCTCGCCCCGACCAGCGGGCTGTCCATGACGGCCGGACAGACCGATGTCGTACGGGAGTTGCTGAGCCGGCCGCGCGGTGAGGTGACCGCCTCAGTGAAGCGGCACTGGGCCGAGCTGACGAGGTCGGGGGTTTCGACGGACCGGGTGGCGCGGGTGCTGGGGACCGAGGCGCCGAAGGGGGAGCAGGACTGTGCGCAGGAGTGACGGGGGCGCCCGAGGGGCGCTCGTGGTGGCCGTGGCGCGGACCGTGCCGTGGCGGGCTGTCGGCGCGGGGGCGGCCGTGGGCCTGCTGGTCGCCGCTCTGCCACGGCTGCTGTCCGGGTCGCCCGACGCCTGGCTCGGCCTGAACCTTCTCCGGGCCGCCGCCCTCGTCTTCGCCCTGGGCCTGGCCTTCCTCCTCGACGACCCGGCCCGCCGGCTCACCGCCCCTGTCCCCACCCGGCGTTGGGTCCGCACGGGGCTGCGGGTCGCGCTGGTCGCCCCGGTCGCCGCGCTGTGGTGGGCGGCGGCGCTGGCCCTGCTGCCGAGGCAGGCACGACCGCCCCTCGGCGCGGTCACCCTGGAGGCGGCGGCGACGGCCTTCCTCGCGCTGGCCGCGGCAGCGGTGGCCGTCCGCTTCACCGACGAACCCGAACCCGGCCCCTCGGTGGCGGCCGGCGTGCTGACCCTGGCCCTTCTCGCCCCTCTCCTGCTCCCCGCCCGCTGGGCCCTGTTCGTCGCGGCGGGAGACCCGGAGTGGGGGGCGGCGCATCTGCGGTGGGCCGTGGTGCTGGCGGGCGCGGTCCTGCTGGCAGCGGCGTGCGCGGTGGAGCCGGTGCGCGGCCTCAGGTCACGCCTGGCGTCCTGACCGTACGGCGTCGCCGTACCGGCCCACCGGGCAGCACCACGGCCCGCCCGCCGGGTCCGTCCGGACCGCGACCCCGCCCAAGGTGCCGCCGCTGGAAGGCGGGTGAGGTCCCCTTCGCTGGTGCCGCAGTCGCCGGGCTAGGCTCTTCCTGCTCATGCCGTGGGGCTGCTGTCATGCCGAGATGCCTGGTGTGCGCTGAAGTCGTGACAGGTCGAGGCGAACGGGGTGCGCAGCCGGATGGGTGGAGGCGGGATGCCGTCGACAGGGACGGCCGAACTTCGGGCGCACATGGGCGCGTTCCTGCGCGGCGAAGGGGATCCGCGGGCCCTGGTCGAGGCGGTGCGGGGCGCGGAGCTTCTGCTTCCCCTGCTCGGTGAGGGTGCCGTGTGGACATCGGATTCGGATGGCATCCGCTGGCTGTTCGCGTTCACCGGCACCCGCGAGATGCACACCTTCCTGCAGCAGAAGTGGGAGGCCGCCGAGCCGGGCGAACTGCCCGCCGAACTGGCCCGGTACGCACGCTATGTCGCCGTGAACGGTGAGGAGTTGCTGCACGAGCTGCTTCCCGCCTGGGTGGGGCGGGACCGGGTGCCGATGGGGGTCGTGGTGGACGTGTCCTCCGCATCGCGCGCCTTCCTGCCACCGGTGTCCGGGATCGTGCCGGACGGGATCGCGCTCGACCAGCAGCCCGTCGCCGACGAGGAGGTTGCCGCGTGGTGAGCGGTGGTGGTTACGGGGTCGACCCGCAGATCCTGAAGCAGGTGTCCAAGGGCATCAACGATGCGCTGGACGAGCTGAAGAAGATCACGGACGCGACCGGGGCGACCACGGGTCAGGGATTCTCCGATCTGTCCCTGCCCCCGAACGCGATGGGCCACTCCGCCGCCTCCCAGAGGCTGGACGACTTCGCCGAGCGCTGGGGCTGGGAGGTCCAGGCGCTCCTGGACGAGGGCAACGAGGTGGCCGGGACGCTGGATCTGAACGCCGGCTACTACCACGAGGCGGAGGAGTACGGCATGGGCGTCGTCAAGGACGTCGCGCTGGCCGGGACCGCGGACCCGACGCTGACCTCGCAGGACGCGGAGAAGATGTCCTGGAGCCAGGTGGGGGACAAGGCCGGTGACACCTACCGCCCCGACTACTCCATGGCCAGTTTCGAGAACGCCTCCGAGGAGAGCCGGAAGAACCTCTCCGCCACCTGGACCGACGTCACCGAGACCGGCACGGTCGGCACCGAGATCGGGGCGGTGAGGGCCGCTGCCTCCCCGGCCTTCGGCGGTGACGACGACGGGCAGGACTCCGGCGTCGCGGCGAAGGGCAAGTGATGGGCTTCCTCGACAACTTGGACGGCGCCACCCAGGGCCTCCGCGACACCTTCGCCGACGGGGCGCAGACCCTCACCCACGGCACGTCCGAGCTGCTCGACGCGGCCGGCGCACACGGCTGGGCGGACAAGGCCGACGGAGCCGGCTCCTGGGTGGCCGACCAGCTGGGCGCCGGCACCCGCGAGCTGGAGCTGGACGAGACCGACGACCCCGCCCTGCTGGTGCACGGGGACGCGGGCCGGATCCGTGCGTCCGCGGCGCAGCTGAGGAAGCTGGGGGCGGCCTTCGAGCGCACCGGTCTGGCGCTGCGGAAGATGGACCCCGCGGACTGGCACGGACAGGCCGCCGACCGCTTCCGCGAGAAGGTGCGGACCCACCCCAGGCGCTGGCTGAAGGCCGCCGACTCGTTCGAGAACGCGGCCGCCGCGCTGGACCACTACGCCCACACCGTCGAGTGGGCGCGAAGGTCGGCCCGCGAGGCGGTCGAGCGGTGGAAGCAGGCCCAGCGGCAGACCGAGGCGGCCAGGGAGCAGTACCGGCGCGAGGCCGATGACTACGCACAGCAGATCCTCGCTCTCCAGGTCGCGGGTCTGTCCGGCGGCAAGGACGGGCAGCGGCCTCCGCAGCAGCCGGGACCGTTCCACGACCCCGGGGCCGAGGGCCGCGACTCGGCGGAGCACCTGCTCAAGGCGGCCCGCAGGGAGCGCGACAGTGAGGGCGCCCAACTCGCCGAGAAGCTCGCCCGCGGCACGGACCAGGCGCCCGCAGAACCCGAGGGCCTGGACCGGCTCAAACGCGAACTCGGCAACACGCTGAAGAACCAGCTGGTCGGCGCCGAGCACAAGCTGGGCGGCGTCATCAAGACCGGCACCGGGATGCTGCGCCTGGCCCGCACGGTCAACCCCCTGGACCCGTACAACCTGACGCACCCGGCCGACTACAGCACCAACCTCACCGGTGTCGCCCGCGGCCTGGTGCACTCCGCCAACCACCCCACCGAGCTGGTCAAGGGCCTGGTCGGCGAGGGCTGGAGCACCGACCGCAACCAGGCCATGGGCGCCTTCGCGACCAACTTCATCGGCGGCGGGGGCGCCTTGGGCAAGGCCGGCGCCAGGTCGGTCGCCCACGGTATGGAGGGCGCCGTCGCCACGGACACGGCTAAGACCGTCGCCACGGACACCGCCAAGACCGTCGGCCAGGACCTCGCCGAGGACACCGCCGGAGCCGTCAAGCAGGTCGACGACGCCTCCGAGGCGGCCGGGAAGCTTGACCCGGACGACCCGCGCAGTCTGCCCGCGGCCGTCGAGAAGAACATCGACATCGACGGCATGACGCACAAGCCGGTGTGGCGCGAGACCCACGAACCGCTGTACCGCAACGACAACCGTCATCCCACGGAGATCTTCGAGCAGGGCTTCCATCCATGGGACTCGTCCAACAACGACCTGTTCGGCTACGTGGAGGGCAACCACAAGTCGGCTTTCGTGGGCACCACCACGGATCCGGACGCGAACTGGGTGAAGGCCTACCGGTACGAGATCGACGCTCCCGGCGGGATCGACGTCAACCAGACCCTGCCGAACAACAAGTACGCCGACACCGACAAGGAGATCGCCTTCGCCGGAGGCATCGACCGCAAGCACATCAAGGGAGCCTGGGAGATCGCCCGCGACGGGACCAAGGGAGAATGGGTGCCCAACCCCCACTACGAGCCGCACGTCCCCCGGACTCCCACCCCCGAACCACCGCCCGCCAGTCGACTGCCCCAAGGATGGACCCGATGAGTGGCCTTGTCCCCGACCACTTCGAGATCCTCGCCTTCAACGGCACCTGGCAGACCGACGCGGTGCTGCGCTGGGAGGGCGACGACCGCGAGCACGACTACACCGTGACCGCCGAAGGCCCCTGGGGGCGGTTCTCCGGCCGGGCGGGTGACTGCTTCGAGGCGCTCGTCCGCGTCCGTGAGCAGCTCGAACCCCTGAGGTGGTTCCTGGGGGTCAACGGTTCCCGACGCGACACCTGGCCTTCCGGGATGTGCCGTGGCATGGGCGGTTTCCTGGTGTACCGCCTCAGCCTCGTCGCGCCTCTCACCAGCGCCGACCGCATCCAGACGTTCCACCCCGCACCCCGCGAGACGCTGGCCACCATCGCCGAGCAGACCGCCTTCGAGAAGTACTGGCAGACCCTGTGACCATTCCGCCCGGTTCCGCGCCCGCCGTCCCTCCGGTCACCCCGGCCCTGCGCGCCCAGGCCGCACGGCAGCGCGGCGGCTACGTGTACGCGATCGACCCGTACTTCGACCCCGCCGGCGCGGTTCCCCCGTACGGCATCGTCGGCGGCTGGTCCGTCGACCACGCCGGGCAGCTCGTCTCCTTCACGCACAACCCGAAGTACCGTCCGTCGCCGGCCGCGCTGGAGTTCCCCGCTCCGCTCACCGCCCTGGACGCCGCCGTGCAGCGAGCGGTCACCGGATACGGCAGCGAGGCGGAACTGCTCGCGGCCTTCCGCGACGCCACGCTCCTCCTGTTCGCCCAGGAGGGGCAGGACGGGCTCTACACGGTGGTCGACGACGACGGCAGCCGCTACATCCCGGCCTTCACCCACCCCGACCACACCCCCGACGGCTGGCACCAGTGGCGGCAGGCCACCGGCCACTTCCTCGCGGCCGCCGGCCTTCCGGTCAAACTCAACCCAGGACACCGCATCAGCCTGACCATCCCGGCCGAGGCCGGGAACGCAGCCGGTGCGGAGAACGCAGGCCCCGGCTCGTCGTCTCCCACACCGTCGTCTTCCACCTCGTCCCCCGGTCTCCCCGAGGCCCTCGTGGATGCGCCGCTGCTCGCCGCCGGTCTGCTCGCGGCGCTCGGCCGCCGACGCCGTACGGCCCTGTGGGAGTCCGCGATGAGCGCCGAGGGCCACCGCACCCCGGAGCCTGCCCGGCCGACGGGTGCCGCCGCCGATACCCACGATGCGCTGATCGTCGCCGCCGACCCGCAGGCCGTACGCGATCTCGACCGTGCCCTGCGGGGACTGGCCGCCGCACTGACCGCGCAATCCCGCAGCCTGCCGACCGTTTACGCCGCCTGGCTCACCGACAGCGAGCTCAGCCTCCAGCTCGCTCAGCCGGCGCAGCAGCCCCCGGCGCCGTGGCAGCCCGGCCGGAACGACACGTTCTGGCGTGTCCGGCTGGCCGACCTCCCAGCACACGAAACGGACACCGGCGCCACCGCCCCCTACCCCGGCCTGGTCAGCCTCGGCACCCACGGCCGTGCGCGGCTGCTGCTGAACCTCGAAGCCCTGCCCGGACTCGTCTCGCTGACCGGCGCTCAGACGGACCGGACGGCAGTCCTCGCATCGGTCGCCGCGGAACTCGCCACCAGCGGCTGGGCGGACCGGATGACCCTCACCCTCGTGGGCCACGGCGCGGAACTCGCCGAGCCGGCCCCCACCCGGGTCCGCCAGGTCGACGACATCGACGAACTGCTGGAAGCCATGGCGGCCGAGACCGGCCGGCGACGTGACGCCCTCGCCATGGCAGGCCACGACTCGGTACTCACGGGCCGCACCGGTCTGTCCCGGGAAGCCTCGTGGGCACCCCACCTGGTGCTGCTCGCCGTCCGGCCGAGCGAGGACCAGGCAGCGAAACTCGCCGAACTCGCCGCGGACTCCGGTCGACTGGGCATCGGCTACCTGGCCGCCACCGGGGACAAGGGCCTGCCGGGCACCTCCTGGGAACTCGAAGCCACCTCCGACGGACGCCTCCTCGCCCCACCGCTCGGTCTGGACCTCCAGGCACAGCTCCTGCCGCAGGACCAGTACGAAGCCGTGATCCGGCTCTTCGCGGGCGCCGTGTCCGACGCCGACCGCGCCCCGGACCCCGGCCCCCCGCCGTTCCGGGTCGACCTCACCCCCAGCGGACAACCCGCGGTGTACGCACGGCTGATCGGCACCTACGAGATCATCGGCCTCGGCACACCCGACGCCGAGCACGGCCCGCTGCTCCACGAGGCCCTGGCCATGCTCCTGCTCCACCGCGAGGGAGTGCACCCGCGGGTGCTGGCCTCCGGCCTGTGGCCCCGTGGCGTGACCGAGGACGTCCGCGACGCCTTCCTCGCACGCCTGCGAACCTGGCTGGGAACCGATCCCGACGGAACCCCGCGGCTCGGCATCGGCACCACCGGGCGGCTGAGCCTCGCGCCCTCCGTCGTCTGCGATCTCGACGTCCTGCGCACGCTCCACCACGAGGCCACCGCGGGCAGCGGATCGGGCGACGCCCGGATACGGGAGCGTCTGCTCGACGACGCCCTGGCACTGGCCCGCGGCCCCCTGCTGGCCGACCGTCCGAAGGACCGCTACACCTGGCTCTCCCACGAGGTCGTGGAGACTCAGCTGTCCCTGCTGGTGGCAGACGTGGCGCTGGCCCTGTCCGACCACCACCTGGAGGCCGGCAACCCCGGACCGGCGCTCGACGCCCTCGACACGGCCTTGACCGACGCACCGGCGGACGAGCGACTCTGGAACGCACTCCTACGCGCCACGCACGCCACGGGCGACACGGCCAGGCTCCAATCGACGGCAGCAGCCCTGATCGCCCGCCATCACGAGCTCAATGGCGGCGCCCGCAGCCTCCCTCCCCGCACCGAGGCGCTGCTCGACAAGCTCCTGCCGGCCTGGCGTGAGGCCCAAAGCACCACCGACTGACTCCCCTTGCCCTCAGCCGCGGGTCCGACTCGTCACGTCTCCGTGCGGTACATCAGGTCCGTCTCGTACGTTGTGAAACCGAGCCGTTCGTAGACCGAGACCGCCGCCTTGTTGTCTGCGTCGACGTAGAGCATCGCCGTCGGCAAACCCTGGGCGGCGAGGTGGCGCAGGCCGATCGTGGTGAGGGCCTTGCCGAGGCCACCGCCCTGGGTGCCGGGGCGGACGCCGAGGACGTAGACCTCGCCGAGCTGTTCGGCCGCGTGCACCTTGGTCCAGTGGAAGCCGACCAGTTCGCCGTCCCGGAAGGCCAGGAAGAAGCCCTCGGGGGCGAACCAGGCCTCGGACTTGCGGTCGTCGAGGTCGCGCTGGGTCAGGGAGCCCTGCTCGGGGTGGTGGGCGAACGCGGCCGCGTTCACCGCGAGCCAGGCGGTGTCGTCCTCGCCGGGGACGAACGCGCGGACCGTCACGTCCGCCGGGAGCACCGGGTCGGGCAGCTCCAGGCCGGTCAGGGGGCGCCGCATCTGCCGTAGCTCACGGAAGAGGGTGAGGCCGAGGACCTGGGCGAGATGGCGCGCGGCGCTGTGGCCGCCGTGGGCCCACACCCGCAGCCGCTTGCCGGAGGCGGCGAGGAGCGCCGAGCCCAGCGCGCGGCCGTGGCCGTGGCCGCGGTGGGCGGGGTGGACGACCAGCTCCGCCGCCGGGGCCTCCACCGGGTCGGTGTCCTCCAGCTGGGCGTAACCGGCCAGTTCCTCACCGACGTACAGCAGCAGGTGGGACACGCCCTCGCGGGCGCCGCCCCGCAGCTGCAACCGGCCCTGTTCGGACACCGCTTGCTGGCCGTCGTCGTGCGCGGCCTCGGCGAGGAGCCCGAGGACCGCCTCGGTCTGTTCCGGCGAGAGTGCCGCAAGGGTCTCGATGGAGCGGGAGAAGCCGGGGCGTGCGATGTCGTCGCTGGTCATGGCTACGAGGGTAAGGGGAGGTTCGGGCAAAGCGGCGGCAAAGAAGCAACCAGGATGTAACCACGAAACCCCTGTCGCGCTACGCGCGTTGACCCTAGGCTGCGCCGGAACGGGGCCACTCCCACCACTCTCACATCCGGAACTCAGGGGGGCGTATGCCAGCCATCTCCCAGCAGCAGAGCCACAGACGCATGTACCGACTCGTGGCCGCGGCCGCCGGTCTCGCCACCGTCGGCGCCCTCGCCGCCGCGCTGCCCGCGGGCGCCCACGACAACGGGCACGGCAAGCCGCTGCCGAGCCGCTACCAGGACGTCCAGCTGCTGTCCTTCAACGACCTGCACGGCAACCTGGAGCCCCCGTCGGGCTCCTCCGGCCGGGTCACCGAGCTGCAGGCGGACGGGACGACGAAGACGATCGACGCGGGGGGCGTCGAGTACCTCGCCACCCATCTGCGAGAGGCCCGCAAGGGCAACGCGTACTCCGTCACCGCCGCCGGTGGTGACATGGTCGGTGCGTCTCCGCTCATCTCGGGTCTCTTCCACGACGAGCCCACCATCGAGGCGCTGAACAAGCTCGACCTCGATGTGACGAGCGTCGGCAACCACGAGTTCGACGAGGGTGCCAAGGAACTGGCCCGCCTCCAGAACGGCGGCTGCCACCCCACCGCCGGCTGCTACACCGACAAGAAGTTCGAGGGCGCCGACTTCCCCTACCTCGCGGCGAACGTGCTGGACGAGAAGACCGGCAAGCCGATCCTCAAGCCCTACTGGGTGTGGAAGAAGAAGGACGTCAAGATCGGCTTCATCGGCGTCACCCTGGAGGACACCCCGGGTGTCGTCTCCGCCGAGGGCGTCAAGGGCCTGAAGTTCAAGGACGAGGTCGAGACGATCAACAAGTACGCCAAGGTGCTCCAGAAGCAGGGCGTGAAGTCGATCGTGGCCCTCATCCACGAGGGCGGACAGCCCGCCTCGGGCTCGTACAACTACAACTGTGACTCCCCGGGCGCCGGCGACGGCATCTCCGGCCCGATCGTCGACATCGCCAAGAACATCTCGCCGTCCGTGGACGCGCTGGTCACCGGCCACACGCACGCCGCGTACGTCTGCACCATCCCCGACCCGTCGGGCAAGCCCCGCATGGTCACCTCGGCCGCCTCCTTCGGCCGCCTCTACACGGACACAACGCTGACGTACGACCGCTTCACCGGCGACATCGCCCGTACGGCCGTGAAGTCCGCGAACCACGTGGTCACCCGGACCGTCGCCAAGGCGCCCGACATGACCCAGCTGATCGGCAAGTGGAACACCCTCGCGGCGCCCATCGGCAACCGCGCGGTCGGCTACATCTCCGCCGACGTCCCGAACACCGGCACCGAGTCCCCGATGGGTGACCTGATCGCCGACGCGCAGCTCGCGTACGGCAAGGGGCTCGACCCGGAGACGGACCTCGCGCTGATGAACCCGGGCGGGGTCCGGGCGGGCCTGACCTACGCCGCCAAGGGGACCGAGGGCGACGGCGTGGTGACGTACGCCGAGGGCTTCACGGTGCAGCCGTTCTCCAACACCGTGAACCTCCAGGACTTCACCGGGGCCCAGCTGCTCAAGGTGCTCCAGGAGCAGGTGAGCGGCAGCAACGCGGCCTCACCGAAGGTGCTGCAGCCGTCGGCGAACCTCACCTACACGCTGGACCTGACGAAGACGGGCGCGGAGCGGATCGTCCTCGACTCCGTGAGGCTGAACGGCGCGGCCGTCGACCCGGCGGCCACCTACCGCGTCGCGACCAACAGCTTCCTCGCGGGCGGCGGCGACGGCTTCACCACACTGGGGCAGGGCACGAACGACCTCGTCGGTGGCGACGACCTCGCCGCTCTCGTGGCGTACCTGACGGCCAACTCGTCGGCCGGCAGCCCGATCGCGCCGCCGGTGGCGAACCGGATCACCGTCGTGAGCTGAGTCGCAACACCCCGGGTGGAGGTTGCGGGCGGGGGGTCCACGCATGATCGGATGGATCGATGCGTTCCCCCCACCCCATACCCACGCATCCCCACCCACATGTCGTACCCCCGGCCCCGCCGACCACCCACCGCCGCACCGGGCGGAGGCGTCGGCGGGGCCGTTTCACCGGCCTGCCCTTCGTACTGAAGACGGTCGCCTCGCTGCTGGTGCTGGCCGCCTTCCTCACGCTCGCCGACCGCTGGGCCGTCCTCTACGCCGAGCACGAGGCCGCTGACACCCTCAAGGACCGGCTGCGGCTGACCGCGGCGCCCGAGGTGGAGATCGACGGCTTCCCCTTCCTGACCCAACTCGTCGGCAAACGCCTGGACTCGGTGAAGGTGACCGTCCCGGACGTGGCCGCCGACCGGGTCACGCTGGCCGCGGTGTCGGCGACCGCCCACGACATACGGCTCGACGGCGACGGGCCGACCTCCGTGCGCGGGGCACGCGTTCCCGAGTTGCACGGTGACGTGCTGCTCTCCTTCGCCGACATGAACCGTGAACTCGGCGCGTCCCAGGTGACGTTCAGGGGCGCGAGCCGTGACCGGGTCGCCGTGCGCGGCACGCTCCCGGTCGCCGGGCACGACCTGCGGCTGCGGGCCGACGTACGCGTGGCGCGTGACGGGCAGCGGGGCGTCGACACCCGGATCGGCGGGATGCGCCTGGACATCGGGGACCTGGCGACCTACCGGCCGGGCACGCGCCCCGCGCAGGGCCTGCATCTGACCCGTACGTCCGCCGCCGCCCTGGCCCGCGAGACGCGCAGGGCCCGTGCCGTGCTGGCGGTCCCGTCGGTGGTGCGCGCGCTGGGCGTGCCCGACTCCGCCGTGCGCGAGGCACAGCGCTCCGACACGGCGCTGTCCCGTCTGACCGGCCGCCCGGAGTTCGTACGGCAGGCCATGCGCCTCAACCTCCTCGACCTCGCCCTGGCCCACCCCGAACTTCTGGACCGGTTGGGTCTGGACCCGGCGCTCCTCGGCGCGCTCTCCCGTCTGACCCGTCCGGTCCTCGCCGACCGCCTCTCCCTCGGCTTCCGGCTGCCCGAGCCACCCAGCGGCGAACTGCGCCTGCGGGACGTGCGCGTGGTGAAGGACGGCATCCGGGTGCGTGTCGAGGGCTCCGGACTGGCGGTCGGTCAGTAGATGTCCGGCCTTAAATTCTGTGTCAGCCTTTCGATTCTCAGGCGATGCACATCCAGTCTTATTGAGGTCTAAGGCGGAATGGCTTTTTCGGCCGCGGGAATGCCGTAGTGTTTTCCATGTCGACAGCGAACGACGCAAACGCAAAGGAGAACAAGATGAGCTTCCATAAGATCGTCCCCGTCAAGCCGCCCGTCAAGCCCGCTCCGGCCCCGAAGAAAAAGGCGCACAAGAAGCACACGCCGAAGCGCCGCCCGATCGCCCACAAGGACTGACACGGAATTCACTGAAGTAAATCAAATTCATTCATAAGTAATTGCAGCAGATCGGTAGAGGAACTGTTGCAGAACCAGGACAGTGAGGGATTCGGACATGAGCTTCCACAAGATCGCCCCCGTCAAGCCGCCCGTCAAGCCCGCTCCGGCCCCGAAGAAGAAGGCGCACAAGAAGCACGCGCCGAAGCGCCGCCCGATCGCCCACAAGGGCTGAGGCAGCACGCCACGAGGCGGGGCCACCGGTCAGCGAGCGCGTCTCGCGCCGGCGGCCCCGCCTCGGCCGTCTCCGCCGCCCGCCACCGCCGTACCTGAAAGGGAGTCGTCATGAGGGAAGTCCGCGAGGCCTTCCGCCGTTTCTGGCCGCTGACCCGCGGCGACCGCAAGTGGCTGGCGGCCATCGTCGCGTGCGTGGTGGTGTCCGCGCTCGCCGAGACCGCCGCGATCCTGCTGTTCGCGCAGCTCACCGACACCGCCCTCAAAGCCGGTTCGCTCGCCGCCTTCTGGGGCCCGGCCGGCGCCTGGCTCGGTGTCGCCGCGCTCGGCGCGCTCGTCGGCTACCTCGGCAACTCGCTGGCGACCTGGACCGCGGAGAGATTCGTGCTGCGGCTGCGCGCGAAGGTCTTCCGGCACATCCAGGACCTGCCCCCGCACTTCTTCCAGAGGCACCGCCAGGGCGACCTGGTCGAACGCCTCACCGGTGACGTCGAGGCCATCGAGCAGATGGTCGTGTCCGGCGTCGTCGGCACCGTCGCCGCCGCCTTCTCAGCCGTCTTCTACTCGGTGGCCGCCCTGTACCTGCGCTGGGACCTGGCGCTCGCCACCTTCGTCCTCGCGCCCCTGTTCCTGTTCGCCGCCCGCCGCTTCTCCGGCCGGATCAAGGAGGCCTCGCAGGACGAGCGGGTCGCGGACGGCGCGATCACCTCCGTCGTGGAGGAGTCACTCGGCAATGTCGTGCTGACCCAGGCGTACAACCGCCGCCGCGACGAGGAGCGGCGCCTGGACCGCGAGGCCCGCGCCTGGATGAAGGCGTCCGTGCGCGGGGCCCGGTTGAGCGAGATGTACGAGCAGTTCGTCGAGGTCGTCGAGACCCTGTGCGTCCTCGCCGTGATCGGCCTGGGCGTCTGGGAGATCTCGGCCGGCCGGATGACGCTGGGCCAACTCCTCGCCTTCGCCGCCTTCATCGGCTACCTGTACCCGCCGGTCCGCAACCTCGGCCAGCTGGGTCTGACCCTCACGGCGGCCACCGCGGGCGCCCAGCGCCTGAACGAGATCCTGGACACGCAACCGTCGGTCGGCGACCCCGCCGAACCCGTCCCCACCTGGCCCGTCCACGGCTGGGTCGGCTTCCACGGCGTGCACTTCCGCTACCCGGGCGCCCACCGCGACTCCCTCACCGACGTGTCCTTCTCGGCGGCCCCCGGCGAACTGGTGATCATCACTGGCCCGAGCGGCGCCGGCAAGTCCACCCTGGCCAAGCTCCTCACCCGCTTCTACGACCCCTCCGCGGGCGTGATCACCCTGGACGGTGTCCCGCTCACCCACATGGGCCTGGAGTTCCTGCGCCAACAGGTCGCCCTGCTCCCGCAGGAGACGCTGATCCTCAACGGCACGATCCGCGAGAACATCGAGACGGGCCGCCCCGGCGCGAGCGACCAGGAGATCGAACAGGCGGCCCGCGCGGCCGCGGCCCACGACTTCATCACGGCCCTCCCCGAGGGCTACGGCACCGAGATCGCCCCCGGCACCGCGGCCCTGTCCGGCGGCCAGCTCAAGCGGATCACCATCGCCCGCGCGATGCTCCGGGGCGCGCCCGTCCTCGTCCTCGACGAACCCACCGCCGGTCTCGACTCGGTGGCCGCCCGTCAGGTCGTCCAGCCCCTGCGCCGCCTGATGTCCGGCCGAACGACCATCATGATCACCCACGATCTGAGTCTGGCCCCGGACGCGGACCGGATCCTGGTGGTGGACGGCGGAGGCCTGGTGGAGGCGGGCACCCACGCGGAACTGGTGGCCCGCCGAGGCGCCTACGCCCGTCTGCTGGGCCCGCTCCCGGAGGACACGATGATCCTGCGGACGCTGGCGGACGACACGGTGGTGCTGCGCCGCTGACCGCACCCCCGTCCCCGTCGGCCCCGCCGGGAATTGTCGGAACCGAAGCCCTTGTCAGAACGGCACCGCCGCCTCCACGATCCGCGTCGGCAGATACGGCGACCGCACCCCGATCTCCCACCCTCGCCGCCGCGCGTGGCAGACCAGGGCCAGAATGTCGAGGCTGATCGCGGCGTCCGGGTCGGAGGGGCGGTCGGCGACGGCGTAGTGGTCGCGGTGGGCGGTGAGGGCGTCCAGGAGGGCGAGGTTGAAGCTCTCCTCGTCGCCCTCGACGAGCTGGGAGAAGAGCACGGCCGGCGGGGGCGGGAAACCCTGGTCCCGGGCCTTGCCCGCGTCCCGCAACGCCAGGTCGGTGGCGGGCTCGGGGTCCTCGCCGCGCAGGTAGTCGTGCAGGGCCCGCCGGTAGGAGGCCGACACGGAACGGTCCGGGCCGACGCGCTCAGGTCCCGCCAGGACCAGCGGCGCCAGATGCTCCCGCCGCCCCGTGATCAGCGCGAGGTGCACCGCCCGGTGCCAGGCCCCCGGCCCGGCGTCCTCGTCCCGGCAGGCGGGGTACGTCACGGTCCTGCCGTCGATCGTGACCGGTACCTCGGTGCCGGGCTCCGCCAGCGTCGTACGGAACAGCGCGGCCCCCAGCTCCGCGGCCAGCCGCAGGTTCTCCAGCTGGGCGTCGCTCGCGTCGGGTGTGTGCGCGGCACGGGTCCGGAAGAGCAGCTCCTGATAGGTGACGGCGTAGGCCAGCTCGAACGTGGTGAGCGACTTGCCTGGCATCGGGGTGACGGCGTCCCGGGTGTACCGCTCGAACTGCTCCTCACTGTCCGGGTCGAGGGGACGCGGCTCCAAGGTCCGCCCGAACTCCACGACCCCCGTGCCGAGTTCGGCCACCGCGTCCGGGCGGCGGTCCCGGCCGTACGCCCCGACCCGCGGCGGGGTGGCCTTGAACCCGGTGACCAGCGCGTCCGGCAGATAGTCGCTGTCGGCGGCCGGCGGCCAGCCCTCGTCCCGGTACGCCAGCGCCGTCAGGGCGATCGGCAGGAGCGGGAGAAGACTGCCCGGCCGCGCTCCGGGCCCGGTCGTGCCGGTCAGCGGCCTCAACAGCCGTACGACCGCCTCGCCGAACCCCTCCCGGTCGCCCGCGGTCAGCGCGCGCAGCGCCCGCAGCCCGATGCCGTACGGCTGGTCGGCGAGCCGGCGGCCGGTCTCCGTCTCCAGCGCCCGGACCCGGTCCAGCGCCGCGTCGAGCGCGGTGAGCTTCCGCTCGCGGGAGGGCGGGTAGGTGTCGTCGTCGTCCGCGGTGTCCCCGATGACGTACGCCATGAAGCCGTTGATCAGTTCGGCGTCGGGGTGTCCGGAGCGGCCCTGCTGGGGGGCCTCGCGCGCGAAGTGGAAGGCCTCGCCGTGCCATTGGGTCTTCTCGACGAGGATCGCCAGGCAGAAGGCGTCCAGCCACTTCACGGCCGTGACCGGCTCCGGGGTGCCGCCCGGCTCGCGGTCGTAGACCAGGCCCCAGTTCGGGTAGGTGAGGAAGACCTCGAAGTGGTCGCGCGGGAAGTACGCCGCGTACGCCACCGCGCCGACGGCCGCCTCGGCCGCGTCCTCCAGGACCGCCTTCGCCTCGGGGGAGTGGAGATCCGGGGTCTCCACCGAGAGTGCGCCGAGATACTCGACGAACTCCTGGGCGATCAGCCACCACTCCCACGCCGTCACCGGGCCGGCCTTGGACATGGAGTGGACCTGCGAACCGATCCTGTTCGCGAAGTCCTTCCGCACCGCCGATACGGCCGCCTCGCCGACCCGATGCCTTTCGATACGCACCATTGTTCCGCTCCCCCGTCCGACTTCCTGATCTGCGAAACCAGCCTAGATCGAGGGTCTGACAGAGGAGCGGACCAGATCAGGCCGCGCTGGGCGTCCAGTCGCCCAGCCAGTCCGCGACCTCCTGGCCGGCGGCCTGCGCGTCGCTCAGCTGGGGCCGGTTGCTCGAAGCCGCGCCCGAGCCCGCGCCGGTGTTCTTGTACTCCGCGAACCGGTCGTCCTTCCAGGAGAACCCGCTCATGTCGGTCCACGGCGTGGACCTGACCGCGGCGCTCAGCGAGGTGTTGCGGACCGTCGCCTGCGGGTCGAGGCTCGCGTCACCGCCCGCGTGCCAGGGGCGGCCCAGGTAGAAGCTCGCGGCCGAGACGTCCCCGTTCACCGTCGAGTTGGCGATGAGGATGCCCTTGCGGTTCGCGGCGGTGCTGGGGGCGGTGACGTAACCGGCCGAGCTGCCGTCCCAGCGCTTCTTCAGCGTGATGACGGACTTGTCGATCACCGCGGTGGCCCGGCCGAAGATGAAGTCGACGTTGCCGACGACGTAGGAGTTCCTCATGTAGACGCGGCCCAGTTTGTCCTTGGACGCGGTGTCCACGAGCAGTGTGTCCTGGTCGCCGGTGACGATGACCCCGTCGAGGAACACCTTGTCGGCGGCGGTGCGCAGGGCGACGGCCTGCTGGGCGATGTCCTGGTGCGCCTTCTCGTCGAAGTCGTTGGAGACCGTCAGGTTGCGGGCCTGGAAGTCGTCGGCCTCCACGGCGACGGTGGCGCTGCCGCCGGTGCCGTAGGTGCCGGAGCCGTCCGGCTTGGGCGTACCGGACGCGTTGTTGTAGACGATCACCGTGTCGCCACGGCTGGATCCCGTGCCCTGGATGGTCACGTGCGGCTTGTTGGACGGCACCTTGACCAGCTCGCGGTACGTCCCCGGCTTCACGGAGATCACCACGCGGGAGGCGTTGTTCGCCGGTACGGCGTTCACCGCGGCCTGCACGGTCGAGTACTGCCCGCTGCCGTCCTTGGCGACGGTGAGCGTCGTGGCCGCCGCCACCCTGGTGGTGGCTGTGGCCGTCGTGCCGATCGAACCGCGCGGCCCCGCGCCCGACTTCAGCAGCGCGGGCACATCGGCCGTCTTGTCGAGCGTGTAGGCGTAGTAGGTCTTCGGATCGAAGGCGGTGCCCCCGCTCTCGTTCCTGCCGCTCGTGCCCACGAAGGTGTTGCCCTTCTGGACGATGCTCGCGGTGCTGTCCTTGATGACCGGGTTCTTGAAGCCCTGGAACCAGGAGTTCTCCAGGACCATCTTCGTCGCGCCGCGCGAGTAGTTGCCGTAGGAGGAGTTGATGTCCGTCCCGGCCACGTCCTCGAGGAAGTTGTTGTAGAGGTGGGCGTGGGCCGCGTTGTCGGTCGAGGGGTTGCGCTGCTCGGTCTCGCGGATCCAGTTGTGGTGGATGGTGATGTCGGTGACGACGTTCTCCGTCCAGCCGATGCCGAACGCCTTGTTGTCCTGGCTGAGTTTGTTCCAGGAGACCGTCACATAGGTGCTGTCCTTGCGGACGTCGATGAGTCCGTCGGCCATGTGCCGCAGGTCGTTGTGGTCGATCCACACGTGGTGGGCGCCGTCCATCTGGATGGCGTCGAAGTCGTGTTCCTTGTCGTTCCAGACCCCTTGGTAAGCGTCCCGGATGGTCAGGTTCCGGATGATGACGTTGTGCACGCCCGCCCCGAGGAAGAAGCCGCCGCCGACGATCTGCCCGGAGGTGCCGGACCCGACGATGGTCTTGTTCGACTGGACCTTGATCTCTTTCCCGACCGGGTCCATGTCGATGGTGGCCGCGACGACGATGACGTACGGCGCGCTCGCGGTCGCGTACTTCTCCAGGTCGGCGAGCGTCTTCACGGTGACGATCTGACCGTCCCGGCCGCCGTAGGTCCCGTTCTGCCCGAGCGCGTCGACGGAGGCGAAGCCGTCTGCGGCGGCGGTGGCCCAGGCGGGGGCGGCGGTGGTGGCGGCGGACGCCCTGGGCTGGGCGCCGGGGAGAAAGCCGTAGGCGAGCCCTCCGGCGGCCGTCAGGGCGAGCGGAACACCGAGGGCGAGAGCGGTGGTTCGGCGTCGGCGATGCTGGGCCATGGGGTCATCCGTTCCGTGCGGGGGGTAGGGACCGCAGTGCAGTCGCCGCCCCGACGCGGAAGGTTGCCGCGCCCGTTCTACGGCGCGGGGGTCTCCGGTGGCGGAGTCGGCGCCCCCGGCAGTCGTACGGTCGCGATGGTGCCGCCGCCTTCGGCGTGGTCGAGGGTGACCTCGCCGCCGGACTGCTGGACCGTGCGGGCCACGATGGACAGGCCGAGGCCGGAGCCGGGCAGGGCGCGGGCGCTGGGGGAGCGCCAGAAGCGGTCGAAGACGTGCGGGAGTTCCTCGGCGGGGATGCCGGGGCCGTGGTCCCGGACGGTCAGAACGCCCTGGGTGAGCTGGACGTCGATCCTTCCGCCCTCGGGGCTGAACTTCACCGCGTTGTCGAGGATGTTGACCACCGCGCGCTCCAGAGCGGCCGGTTCCGCGCGGGTGTACCAGGGCTCCAGTGAGGCGTTGATGGTGAGCTCCGGGCCCCGCAGCCGTGCCCGGCGCAGGGCCGCGTCGACGGTGTCCTCCAGCGAGACGACCTGCACGCGTTCGCCGCGCTGGCCCTCCGAGCGGGACAGCTCCTGCAAGTCTCCTATGAGAGCGGCCAGTTCGGTCATCTGCGCCTTCACCGAGGCGAGCAGTGCCTTGCGGTCGGCCTCGGGGAGGGGGCGGCCGGTCTCCTCGCTGCGGGTGAGGAGTTCGATGTTGGTGCGCAGGGAGGTGAGCGGGGTGCGCAGCTCGTGCCCCGCGTCGGCGATGAGCTGCTGCTGGAGCTCGCGGGAGCTGGCGAGGGAGCTCGTCATCGAGTTGAAGGAGCGGGAGAGCCTGGCGACCTCGTCCTCGGCGTCGTCCTCGACGGGGATGCGGATGCCGAGGTCCTCCGTCCGGGCCACGTGTTCCACGGCCTCGGTGAGCTTGTCCACGGGGCGCAGGCCCGCGCGGGCGACGAAGAGACCTGCGGCACCGGCACCGAGGACTCCGACACCGGAGACGAGGAGGAGGATGAGGGCGAGGTCGTTGAGGGTCTTCTCGGTGCTGTTCAGCGGGAGGGCGATGAGAATGGCCGCCTTGGAGGTGGCGCCCGTGTCCTTTTCCGTGACCGTGTATCCGGGCAGTGCGAGGACACGTACGTTGTTGCCGTCCCCGTCGGTGCTGTTGTGGATGACACCCTGACCGGGCTGCCCGTTCTCGATCAGGTCCTTGTCGGCCTGGGTGACCTTGACCGCGCCGAGGGAGTAAGGGAAGACACAGGTCTTGCCGCTCTCCGCGACCACCTGGAAGTAGGTGTTGCGGGGGCCGTCGGTGTTCTGCGAGGAGGTCTGTGTGGTGCAGTCGCCGACCGCGGCGTTGGCCTGACCTTCCAGCGCCGGCCCCCGCACCGACTTCTGGAGGTCGTTGTCCACCTGGTCGTACAGCTTCCCCTGCACGATGAACCAGCACGTCACCGACACCGCCGCCACCGCGAACGCCACCGCCGCCGCCACGAGCAGTGCCAGCCGTGACCGGATCGGAAGGGACCGGTACCGCCGTACGACCCTGTTCACTCCGCGCCGCCCTGCCGCAGCACATACCCCACGCCCCGCACCGTGTGCACGAGCCGCGGCTCACCGCCCGCCTCGGTCTTGCGGCGCAGGTACATGACGTAGACGTCCAGCGAATTGGAGGACGGCTCGAAGTCGAAGCCCCACACCGCCTTCAGGATCTGCTCGCGGGTCAGGACCTGGCGCGGGTGAGCCATGAACATCTCGAGCAGGGTGAACTCCGTACGGGTCAGCTCCACCGGCCGCCCCGCGCGCGTGACCTCACGCGTCGCCAGGTCCATCCGCAGGTCGGCGAAGGTGAGCGCCTCGTCGTCCTCCACGGCCGCGCCGGCGGCCGCGGCGTAGGAGCTGCGCCGCAGCAGCGCGCGGACCCGGGCGAACAGCTCGTCCAGCTCGAACGGCTTGACCAGATAGTCGTCGGCGCCCGCGTCGAGCCCGGTGACCCGGTCGCCGACCGTGTCGCGGGCCGTCAGCATGAGGATGGGGGTCGTGTCGCCGGCGCCGCGGATGCGCCGGGCGGCCGTGAGTCCGTCCATGCGGGGCATCTGGATGTCGAGGACGACCAGGTCGGGCCGGTACGCCGTCGCCTTGTCGAGTGCGTCGGCGCCGTCCACGGCGACCTCCGTGTCGTAGCCCTCGAAGGCGAGGCTGCGCTGGAGTGCTTCGCGCACCGCCGGCTCGTCGTCGACGATCAGGATGCGCTGGGGGTCACGGTCGCCTTCGGCGGGGCTCATGGCTGGGGATTCCTCGGGTGCGGTGGGAAGAACACGGGACTGAAGGTGATGAACGCTTTCAGCCTCGCATGGTTCCCTGCTGGCGCTGAAGGACGTGCTCGCGCGGGCTCAGCCGCGTGCGACGCTGCGGCGGCGGCTGCGTGCGGCGCCGGCCCCGCGGCGGGCCACCGCCGTGGACGCCACCGCAGTGGACGCCACCTCGGGGGCCCGGGGCGCCGGGGCGTGCAGTGCGTACGCCACGTCGAGGGCCAGGGCGAACCCGGCCGGGTCGGTACCGGCCACCGTGTGCGAAACCTGCTTGATCATGACGTACTCCTCGCGAAGGTCAGGGGGTGTCAGCTGTCGGTGCCGCCGGCCCGCAGCGTGGCCAGGTCGGACTTGACGGTGTTGATCGGGATGGAGAAGCCGAGGCCCGCGCTGCCTGCCGTGGACGAGTCCGAAGTGGCCGAGTACATCGCCGAGTTGATGCCGATGATGTTGCCGTTCATGTCGATCAGCGCACCGCCGGAGTTGCCCGGGTTGAGGGACGCGTCCGTCTGGATCGCCTTGTACGTCGTGGTGGACGAGCCGGTGTCGCCGTTGAACTGCCGGCCGCCGAACTCGAACGGCCACTGGCCGTTGCCGCCGCTCTGGCCCTGACTCTGACTCTGGCCCTCGTCGGTCGCGACGGTCACGTCCCGGTTCAGGGCCGAGACGATGCCGCTGGTCACGGTGCCGGTCAGGCCCTCGGGAGAGCCGATCGCCACGACCTGGTCGCCGACCTGGACGCCGTCGGAGTTGCCGAGGGTGGCCACGGTCAGACCGGAGGCGTTCTCCAGCTTGATGAGGGCGAGGTCCTTCTTGCTGTCGGTGCCGACGACCTTCGCGGTGTACGTCTTGCCGTCGCTGGTGCTCACCTTGACGGAGGTGGCGCCGGAGATGACGTGGTTGTTGGTGATGATCTCGCCGTCACTGGTGATGATCACGCCGGAGCCGGTGGACTCGCCGGCGTTCGAGGTGGCGTTGATCTCGACGATGCTCGGGCTGACCGCCTTGGCGACCCCGGCGACCGTGCCCTTGGCGGAGGACGGCACCACGCTGGTGCTGGTGCTGCTGGAGGCGACCGTGTCGTTGCCGGTCAGCTCCTGGATGCCGTAGGCGGTGCCGCCGCCTATCGCCGCGGCGACGATCGCCACGGCGGCGAGCAGGGCGAGGGGGCCGCGGGCGCGCCTCTTCGGAGCGGGGGCCGGTGCCCCGGGCTCCGTGGGGGCCGCGGTGAGGAGAGCGGTTCCGCCGCCGTTGCCGTCGCCGCCGCCGTACGCGCCGGCGCCCTCGGAGGCGAAGGCGGCGGGCTGAGGCTGCGTGTGCGCCTGCTGCCGGCCCGGCCACACGGTCGTCGGCTCGACCGGCTGCTGGACGGGTGCCGCGGGCTGCGGGGGAGTGGCGGGCGGCTGGGCCGGCGGGGGCGGCCACTCGGGGTTCACGGGCGACGAAGCGTGCTGCTGCTGGGCGCCCTGGAAGGGGTTGTCGTACTGCTCGTACTCGCCGTCGCGGCGGAAGCTCTCGGTCATGACAAAGAGCTTGTCCCGCGACCATGAGAGCTTGCTGAGTGCTCCCTGAGAAGCCCGGCAGAACCTCGTATGCCCGATATAAAGCCGCCGCTGGCCTCCGGCCGGGTGTTCTCAGACGGTCCTCAGAAACTCACTCGCAGCCGCAGGACCGGCGCACGACCAGCTTCGACGGGAACACCTTCAGCCGCTCCCGTCGGGAGCCCGCCACCCGCAGCCCGTCGTCCAGCACCAGGTCCACCGCGGCCCGGGCCATCGCCGAACGGTCCGACGCCATGGTCGTCATCGGCGGGTCCGCGAGCGCGGCTTCCTTGATGTCGTCGAACCCGATGACCCCCAGCTCGCCCGGCACGTCGATGCGCAGCTCGCGCGCCGCCCGCAGCAGGCCGATCGCCTGGTCGTCGGTGGAGCAGAAGATGGCGGGCGGCCGATCGGGCCCGGAGAGCAGCCCGAGCGCCACCTGATACGCGTCGTAGCGGTTGTACGGCGCCTCGAAGAGCCGTCCCTCGGTGGGGAGCCCGGCCTCCTCCATGGCCCGCCGCCAGCCTTCGACGTGATCGGAGACCGGGTCGCCGACGGAGGGGGTGTCGGCGGTGCCGCCCATACAGGCGACGTAGGGGTAGCCGTGGCCCAGCAGATGCTCGACGGCGGTCTTCGCGCCGGAGAGGTCATCGAGGACGACGGCGACGTCGTCGATCGCCTCGGGCCGCTCGTGCAGCAGGACGACCCGGGCGTCCCAGGCGTCGATCTCGGCGGCAGCGTTGTCGTTCAGCGCGTGCGAGACCAGGATCAGCCCGGAGACCCGCATGCCGAGGAACGCCCGCAGGTAGTGGACCTCGCGCTCGCCGATGTAGTCGGAGTTCCCGACAAGGACCATCTTCCCGCGCTCGGACGCGGCCTGTTCGACCGCATGCGCCATCTCCGCGAAGAACGGCTGGCGCGCGTCCGGCACGATCAGGCCTATGAGATCGGTGCGCCGGGACGCCATCGCCTGGGCGACCCGGTCGGGCCGGTACCCCAGCTCCTTGATCGCGGCGAGGACACGCTCGCGCGTGGCCGGGGCGACCGGCCGGGGTCCGTTGTTGATGACATAGCTGACTACGGCGGTGGACGTTCCCGCCAGCCGCGCCACGTCATCCCTGGTTACCTTGGCCACGCGCGGAGTCTACGCGGATGGACCGCCTCTGGGCAGGGCGTGAAGGAGGTCCCCGTACTCCCGCGGTGGGCCATGCGGGGGTACGTCGGTGCCGGAGCCATGCCCATGTGCGGGACCCGCTATGCCTCTACGTCTTCGAGGGCGGCACTCTCGTCCGCATCCTCCGCCTTTGCCTGGTCGGCCTTGGCCTTCGCCTCGTCGGTGACCCGGTCGCCCTTCTCGGGCGTAACGAATCGATAACCGACGTTCCGGACGGTCCCGATCAGCGACTCGTGCTCGGGTCCGAGCTTCGCGCGCAGCCGTCGTACGTGCACGTCGACCGTCCGGGTGCCGCCGAAGTAGTCGTAGCCCCAGACCTCCTGCAGCAGCTGCGCGCGCGTGAAGACGCGGCCCGGGTGCTGGGCGAGGTACTTGAGGAGCTCGAACTCCTTGAAGGTGAGGTCGAGGACCCGGCCCTTGAGCTTCGCGGAGTAGGTCGCCTCGTCGACCGACAGGTCGCCGTTGCGGATCTCCATGGGGGAGTCGTCGTTGACGATCTGCTGCCGGCCCATGGCCAGCCGCAACCGCGCCTCGACCTCGGCCGGACCGGCGGTGTCGAGGAGCACGTCGTCGATGCCCCAGTCGGCGGTGACGGCGGCGAGGCCGCCCTCGGTCACGACGAGGATGAGCGGACAGCCGGGCCCGGTCGAGCGCAGCAGCTGGCACAGGCTGCGGACCTGGGGCAGGTCACGGCGTCCGTCGATGAGGATGACGTCGGCACCGGGGGTGTCGACGAGTGCGGGGCCTTCCGCCGGCGCCACGCGCACGTTGTGCAGGAGCAGGCCGAGGGCAGGCAGCACCTCCGTCGACGGCTGGAGGGCGTTGGTCAGGAGCAGCAGAGAACTCATATGTCTGGTTCCTCCTCGGTCCCGCGAGGTCATGGCTCTCGTATACAGGGGTATCCGAAAGCACAAAAGGACCCGGGGGCTGCGTTGCCCGAGTCCTCTTCCGACGAGAATAGCCCACATGAGCATGGAGCAGGCAGGTCGTGTGGTGCGTTCCACGGGGAGTCCGCACTCTGAGACGCCCACATCCCCACCTATACGGACGTTTCTGCACACTGACGACGGTGTGACGATCGATTCCGTATACGATCCGCCCTCCTTCGTATACGACGCCTCCCGGTCACCCGCGCGTGACCTGGTGTTCGTGATCGCGCACGGTTTCACCGGCGACGTGGATCGCCCTCATGTTCGCCGGGTGGTGGAGGCGCTCACGCGGTACGGCGGCGTGGTCACGTTCTCCTTCCGCGGCCACGGAGCCTCCGGCGGGCGCTCCACCGTCGGCGACCGCGAGGTGCTGGATCTCGCCGCGGCGGTGGCGTGGGCCCGCGAACTCGGCCACACGCGTGTGGCGACCATCGGCTTCTCCATGGGCGGCTCGGTGGTGCTGCGGCACGCGGCGCTGTACCGGCCAGAGACCGGCGGTGGCGCGTCCGGGCACGTGGACGCGCACGCGGACGCGGTGGTCTCGGTCAGCTCACCGGCCCGCTGGTACTACCGCGGCACGGCTCCCATGCGCAGGCTCCACTGGCTGGTGACCCGCCCCGCGGGCCGCCTGGTGGGCCGCTACGGATTCCGTACCCGCATCCACCACCGGGACTGGAACCCCGTCCCCCTCTCCCCGGTGGAGGCGGTCCCGGGGATCGCCCCCACCCCGTTGCTCATCGTCCACGGCGACCGCGACGGCTACTTCCCGCTCGACCACCCGCGGATGCTCGCGGAGGCCGCCGACGGCCACGGCGAGCTGTGGATCGAACCCATGGGCCACGCCGAGCACGCGGTCGGCGACGAGCTGCTGGGCCGTATCGGGGACTGGGCTGTCACAGCGGGCCGCTAGCCTGGCCCCTGTACACCACCGATCGATTGAGGAAGCGGATGCCAAAGGTCACGGTGCGCTACTGGGCCGCCGCGAAGGCCGCGGCCGGGATCGCCGAGGAGCCGTTCGACGCGGCCACGCTCGCCGAGGCGCTGGACGCGGCGCGCGAGCGACACCCCGGCGAACTCGTGCGCGTCCTGCGGCGATGCTCGTTCCTCGTCGACGGTGACCCCGTGGGCACCCGCGGACATGAGACGGTACGGCTGGCCGACGGCGGCACGGTCGAGGTGCTCCCGCCGTTCGCAGGAGGGTGACGATGACGAACCAGCCGTACGAGGGCTACGACCCGTACCCGCAGCAGGGCTGGCCGGCCCAGCAGGGGTACGACGACTCGCAGGCCGCCCAGCAGTACACCCAGCAGTGGCAGGGCCAGACCTGGGAGACCCAGGTCGGGACACCGGCCGCGTATCCGCCGCCCCAGCAGGCGTACGACGCGGAGCCTCAGGGGTACGGCGCGGGCGCGGGGCAGCAGGGGGGCGCCGCTCCCGGCCCCGGCGGTTACGGACCCCCGCCCGCCGCCCCCGGATCCGACTCCTCCGACTACGGCCCGGCCACCCTCGCCGGCAACGCCCGCGTCACCGACGCCCAGCGCGCCCGTCTCGAGGGCCGGTCCCCGGTCATCGAACCCGGCATCCAGCCCGCCGCGCTCACCGCGCTGCTCGGCCTGCTGCTCGCCGGTACGGCGGCGATCGGGTCGTACGCCCTCCTCGTGCCCCTCGTCGTCCTCCAGGCCGTCACCGCGGCCGGCTGGTTCCGGCTGAACGGCATGTGGCCCGCCCGCCAGGGCATCGCGCTGGCGTTCCTCGGCGCGCTGGTGGCGGACGCGGCCCTGCTGACGGCCGGCCGGGAGAACGCGCCCGCCGCGATCCTCGGCACCCTCGGCGTCTGGGTCCTGCTCAGCCTGGTGATACAGCTCCGCTCGCACGCCGACCCCGACGAGCGGATGTACGGCCTGATGGCGACCGTCGCCTCGGCGGCCCTGGCGATCGTGGCCACCGGCCACCTCGCGGCGGACCCGGACGCGGTGACGGTCGGCGCGGCCGCGGTGGCCGTGGCGGTCCTGGCCCGCGCGCTGCCCCTGCCGACCCCGGCCTCCGTCGTCGTCTCCCTGCTCGCCGCGGCGGGCGCGGGCATCGCCGTCGGCGGGATGACGGGCCTCGGCGCGAAGGGCGCCCTGCTCGGCGCGGGCGCCGCGGTGTGCGCGCTGATCGGCCACCGGGTCGCGAGCTACGACTACCCGTCCCGCTTCGTGCACTTCACAGCCGGCGTGGCCCTGCCCCTGGCCGCGGCGGCCCCGGCGGTGTACGTACTGGGCCGGGCGATCGGCTAGACCGCCGGGCCCGTGCCGGTCCACAGAGTCGGCGGGCGCGACCTCAAAGAGGCCCAGAGCCGCGTGTGCCCTGTTTGCGGTAAGGGGAGTCGGCGGTACGTGGTCGGTGCCGGGCACCTTTCAGCCCGCCCGGCGTTTGAGGGCGAGGCCGACAAGGGCCGATGGGGGGTCCGGGGCGCAGCCCCGGTTGCGGTCAGGCCAGTGCCGGGACGGTCACTGCCGCCGCTTCTTCCCGTCCAGCTCGTCCCACCACTCGTCGGACTTGGGGTCGCCGGAGGGGTCGTCCCACCAGCGGTCGTCGGGGCCGCGCCGGTTGGCGACCATCGCGGCCAGCGGCGGGATCACCATGGCTACCACGCACATCCCCACGGCCACCGGCATCGACCAGAGCCGCACGACCCCCCAGGCCAGGACGAACAGCCCGATACAGGTGCCCATCATGGCGAAGTAGACATGGCGCCGTCGTGCCAACATGCATCCAGCGTAGGACGAGAAGGCTGAAGGGCCGTACCCCGGGGGTACGGCCCTTCAGCCGGTCAGGCAGGTGCCTCAGACGGCGATCGCGACCTCGGCCAGGCCGCCCTGCTGGGCGACGACCGTGCGGTCGGCGGTGGCGCCCGGGACCAGGGCGCGGACGGTCCAGGTGCCCTCGGCCGCGTAGAAGCGGAACTGGCCCGTCGCGGAGGTCGGGACCTCCGCCGTGAACTCGCCGGTCGAGTCCAGGAGGCGGACGTAGCCCACCACAGGCTCGCCGTCACGCGTCACCTGGCCCTGGATGGTCGTCTCACCGGGCTTGATCGTCGAGGCGTCCGGGCCGCCGGCCTTCGCTCCACACATGTCTTTCTCCAAAGAGGGGTCTGACCGGAAGGAAGGCCGGTCGGGTCGGAACTGGGTTTCTTACTTGTTGGCGCCGAGCTCGATCGGAACGCCGACCAGGGAGCCGTACTCGGTCCAGGAGCCGTCGTAGTTCTTGACGTTCTCGACACCGAGCAGCTCGTGCAGCACGAACCAGGTCAGGGCCGAGCGCTCACCGATACGGCAGTACGCGATGGTGTCCTTGGCGAGGTCGACCTGCTCCTCGGCGTAGAGCTCCTTGAGCTCCTCGTCCGACTTGAAGGTGCCGTCGTCGTTGGCGTTCTTCGACCACGGGATGTTGCGCGCGGACGGGACGTGGCCCGGACGCTGCGACTGCTCCTGCGGCAGGTGGGCCGGGGCGAGCAGCTTGCCGGAGAACTCGTCGGGGGACCGCACGTCGACGAGGTTCTGCGAACCGATGGCCGCCACCACGTCGTCGCGGAAGGCGCGGATGGAAGTGTTCTGGGCCTTCGCCTTGTAGTCGGTCGTCGGGCGCTCGGGCACCTCCTCGACCAGCTCGCGGGCGTCCAGCTCCCACTTCTTGCGGCCGCCGTCGAGAAGCTTGACGTTCTCGTGGCCGTAGAGCTTGAAGTACCAGTAGGCGTAGGACGCGAACCAGTTGTTGTTGCCGCCGTACAGGACCACCAGCGTGTCGTTGGCGATGCCCTTCGCCGACAGGAGCTTCTCGAAGCCCTCCTGGTCGATGAAGTCGCGGCGGACCGGGTCCTGCAGGTCCTTGGTCCAGTCGATCCGAATGGCATTGCGAATGTGGTTCTTCTCGTAGGCGGACGTGTCTTCGTCCACCTCCACGATCGCGATGTCGGCGTTGTCGAGGTTGGCCTCGACCCAGTCGGCGTCGACCAGGACGTCGCTGCGGCTCATGCTCGTTCTCCTCCGGGGCAGTTGCGGCGGGGCGTGCGTAAGGGTGCGCGGGGCGCACGGATGCCTGAGAGTCCAGGCAGGGGGATGCGGAGGTCGGTGCCGTCCGCTCAGAAGGGGCGACAGAGCATGGCGGCGACGCGGCACAGGTCTACTGCCCGCCGCTTCGTGAGATCCGCCTGTCGCTTCATAGTGGTCGATCGTAGGGACGGACATACCGGCATGTCACCGGTGTGTCGCATGCTGAGACGCGATCGTCCGGGATGTGGGACCAGAAAGCCGCCCGGGCCGTGGTCGTACGGTTCCCGGGCGGCTGTAGCCGTCATCACATCTACGGGGCGGACGTCACCGTCTCGCCTGTCGGACGTGCGGCACACGGCGCGAGGCGTCCGGCGCCCGTCCCGACGCTCGACCTACCCGGCGAGCTTGACGTCCGAACCCTTCACCGCGATCTCCACACCGTTCGCACCCGCTTCGACCTTGTCGAGCTTGATGCCGCCCGGCAGGCCCTCGATCTTCTGGTCGAAGTCGGCGATCGAACGGAAGTCGGAGTCGGCGAGGGTGATGTTGCCGAAGCTGGGGATCGAGTCGGCGTGCACCCGGACGGTGTCCCCGTCGACGACGGAGACGGTGCTCAGCACGGTGACGGGCTTCTCCAGGGCGCTCACCTTGATGTCGACCTTGATCTTGCCGTTGCCGCCGTCGGAGAGGCCGACGACCTTGGCGGTGACGCCCAGCGGAAGCTGGGTCTCCTGCGACTTGGCCGCCTTCAGCAGCTGGTCGTAGGCGATCGCCGCGGTGCCGGCGGCGTCGGAGGCGGTGGCGGAGCTGTAGTCGCCGGAGAACGCGACGCCCTTCATGGCGGCGTTCAGGTCGTCGATGCGGATCGTGCCCCCGCTGGTGCCGGTGTCCGCGGCGTAGTCCTTCATCCCGACCTCGACGTCGTCGAGCTCACCGCCGGCCACCTGGGTCAGGAACGGGAACCCCTTGATGTCCACGCTCGGGGTCGTGGTCAGCCCCTCCTGTGTCTTCAGCCGGTCCGCGACCTCGCCCTCCGCGAAGTGGACCGCCAGACGGTCGGCGGCGACGAACAGCCCGCCGAGAATCACGGCGGTGATCAGAAGTATTCGCAGGGCGCGCATGCGGTGGATCCCCCAGAGCGGCGGTGTTGTCGACGGACGGGTGGCCGTCGAGCGTGAGACTAACCGTGCCGGGTAAGGGGACCGCCGGATTGTCGATCAGCTGTGACAGTCCTCGGGTCCTGCCGGTACCCGCCCGGTACCTGCCCCGGGATCCGCTCAGTAGACGAGCGCCTGCGTCTCGTCCCCCAGCGCCTCCTGCACGAACACCTGGGCCCCCGCGATCCGTACGCCCTCGATGACGTCCTTCTCCGTGATGTCCCGGCGGGCCGCGCACTGGGTGCACAGGGTGATCCGGCCGCCCGCGAGGAGCGACTCGAGCAGGTCGGGCAGCGGTGCCGCGTGCGGCAGCTCGAACTCCGCGGCCCGGCCGGGCAGCGCGAACCACGCCGACTCCCCGGTCAGCCACAGCGAGACGTCCACCCCACTGGCCACGGCCACCGCCGCGACGGTGAACGCCTGCGAACAGCGCTCGGGGGCGTCGGCCCCGGCGGTCACCTTGATCACGAGCTTCTTCGCCATGGCCGAATCGTAACCAGCGCGGGCACAACCGCGGCCGTTGACCATGAGTCACCTGTGCGCGTGTATATGGCATGCGCGCTTCAGGTTGGGTGTGAGGGAAGACTTGCAAGTGCCCGAAGTAGCAGAACAAACAGGGGAAGCGGCTCGGGCCGGGGAGGAGCCGGTCGAGCCGGCCGCCCCGGTCACCGAGGCCGACCCCTCGGCCGTGAGCCGGTTGCCGCGCCGCCGTGGTCGTACCACGGCACTGATCGGGGGTGCCGCCGTACTCGGCGTCCTCGCCGGCGGCTGTACCGGTTATCTGATCCAGGCCGACCGCGAGCCGACGAAGCTGTCCTCGCTCTCCCAGCCGACGCTGTCCCAGGCCGAGGGACCGGCGCCCGAACCGCTGTCCGCCGCCCAGGACCGTCGGGTGAAGACCGACGGTGACCTGCGCAAGCTGCTGCTGAAGAAGCCGGCCGGGGCCAAGGTCGCGGACTGGGCGAGCCACGACAGCTGGATGACGCTGGGCGACCTGGCGGAGCTGGGCGACAAGCCGGACGAGACGTTCAGCGACCTCGTCTCCGAGGAGTTCCGCCGCGCGGCCGACACGGGCTGGGAGATCGGCGGCACGTACAGCGTGGAGGTCCGCCTGGTCCAGTTCAGGCAGGAGGAGGCGCTGAACGCCTCCGACTCGGCCGACAGTGAAAACTCCTACCAGGAGTCCCGGGACGGAACGAAGAGCTGGGCGGTTCCGGGAAGCGACAACGGCATGGTGTACGCCGACGCGAAGCCGGAGACCAAGCCGGGCTATCTGCCGCTGTACAACGCCAAGGCCGTCGCCTGGCGCGGGGACATTCTCATGCTGATCTTCGTCTCGGACACCAAGCCCATACCGAAGGCGAAGATCATGGATCTGGCGGAGCGGCAGGTGAAGAAGCTGTGAGCGAGACCGAGCTCATCGCCTCCGGTGAACCGGCGAAGAAGCCGGTGCGGCGGGGCCGTATCGCCGCCGTGGCCGCGTCCGTGGTGCTGGCTGTGGCGGTCGTCGCGGGGGTCGGCTACACGGTGATCACCGTCGTCGGCGCGGAGCGTGACGCGGGCGCCCCCGTGTGGAAGTTCCCGAAGGGCAAGGGCGCCAAGGAGCAGGCGCAGGCGGTCGCCCTGCAGGGGCTGTCGGCGATGCTCGTGCCGTACGGCGCCGACGGGTGGAACCGGGGGCCGGACATCGGGGAGTACGGGTACGACGCCCGGCTCAGCGGTGCGCAGGCCACGGCGCTGCGCAAGGAGCCGTTCAGCAGGCTGCCCCGGACCCAGCGCAAGGCGGTGGAGAAGCAGATCGACAAGCAGCGCATCACAGGGATGGCGATGCGCAGTTACCTGAGCACCGAGGAACTGTCCTCCGTCTACACGGACCAGGCCTCCACTGTGACCATCGAGCTTTCGCAGCTGGACAACAAGGCGGCGGCGCGGGGGATCGCGGAGGCCGGGAACGAGTTCCTCGACGTCCTCGGCGATGCCGGGCGTCAAGGGCCGCGGATCCAGGGCCACAAGGACGCCCGCTGCGTCCTGCTGCCGACGGACGCCGACGAGAAGCTGGACGCGATGTTCTGCGCGGCCCGGCAGGGCAACGTCCTGGTCAGCCTCACCGCGGAAAGCGCCAAGCCCATGCAGCAGACGGCTATCGCGATGCTTCTGCGCGAACAGCTCGACCGCATCGCGGAACCGGGGGAGTCGGTATGACCGAGCAGACGGAAGAGAAGCCCACAGGCTCCGCGGCAGCGGAACCGACAGCAGGTCCCGAGAAGGCCGAGGCGACCGTCCCGCACGCCGAGACCGAGCAGCCTACGGCGCCGGGGCCGGTCGGCGAGGTCGAGGCGGTTGGGAACTCGGCGTCGGAGATTGCCGTTCCCGGCGAGACCGAGCAGGATCACCAGCCGTCCGTGCCCACGCAGGGGCCCGTCCCCGCATCCGAGCCGGAGCCCGCGGCGGCGCTCCTGTCCGAGCCCTCACCGGTCCCGGCGGCCGGACCCGCCTCGGTGTCCGTGCCCGCACCCGCGCCGGCCCCCGAGCCGCAGTACGTGCCCGAGGCCGCGGCGCTGCAGGCCCCCGTATCCGAGCCGGAGCCCGCGGCGGCGCTCCTGTCAGAGCCCACACCGGTCCCGGCCGTCGGACCCGCCTCGGTGTCCGTGCCCGCACCCGCGCCGGCCCCCGAGCCGCAGCACGTGCCCGAGGCCACGGCGCTGCAGGCCCCCGCATCCGAGCCGGAGCCCGCATCCGAGCCGGAAGCCGCGCCCGCCCCCGAGCCGCAGCACGTGCCCGAGGCCGCGACGCTGCAGGCCCCCGGACAGGGGCCCGACCCCGCAGCCGCCCCGGATCCCACCCTCACCCCTGACCCCGCCCCCAGGAATCGCCGAGCCCTCCGGGCGACCCTCCGCTGGACCGCCGCTGTCCTCACCTTCGCCGCGTTCGGTGCCGGGAGCGCGTACGGGATCGCCGGGATGGAGCGGACGGACGTGCCGGGGCTGGCGACGGTGTCGGACGGGCGGTGGGTGTATCCGACGCTGACGAAGGCGCCGTTGCCCCCCGGGAGTCCCGGGCCGCTCGACGCGGAGAACAAGGCCGGCAGCCACTACGCCGATCTGCGTGCGCTCGTGCTGCCCGCGCCCGAAGGGGCGACCGTCGACAAGGCGCTCAGCGGTACCGACGGCTGGCTGCCGACGAAGGACCTGCTCTCGGAGTACGCCGAGAAGGAGGACCGCGACGAGCTCGGGACCAAGCTCTCCGAGAACGGCCTACGGCACATCGCGGCCCGCGGCTGGACCACCCCCGACGGCACGCACACCCGGATCTACCTGCTCCAGTTCGACACCGCGGCCGTCGTGGACGACCTGTTCGGCCGGGACATCGCCCCGTACGGCAGCCCCGGTCACGAACTGCGCGACGCCCCCGACTCCGTCTCCGACGAGGCATTCCCGGACGCGGCCCGGATCCAGGACATCACCGCGTCCGTCTACGTCGAGTCGAAGCCGTACGGCAAGGAACAGGCCCGCCACGCCTACATCAGCGCCGGCGACGTACTCGCCCTGGTCGTCCAGTCCCGCGAGGGCACCGCGAACCCCGTCCCCTTCCAGCAGACCGTGACCCTCCAGAGCCAGCTGCTGGCGTGAGGAGACCCGCACGGTCCCCCGGGCCCCGGCCGCGTAAGCTGGGGCCCGGCCCGTGTACATGCACCGCACCACGCTCATCCGAGGAGCACCCCGTGGAGATCTTCTTCGAAGCCCTGCTGGTCCTGGTCTGCGTCGGCGTTCTCGCCTTCGCCGGACTGACCGTGAAGAAGCTGTACCAGGGCCAGCGCTGACCCCCCTCTAGGAACCGCCACTCATGATCGAGATCCCGTCCGAGCTCCACAAGGACCTCGTCCCGCTCGCCTTCCTGCTCGGCAACTGGGCAGGCGCCGGCGTGCACGACTTCCCGGGCTCGGAGAAGTGCAACTTCGGCCAGGAGGTGACCTTCAGCCACGACGGCCGGGACTTCCTGGAGTACGCGTCCCACACCTGGGTCCTGGACAACGACGGCAACAAGGTCCGCCCGCTGGAGTCGGAGCACGGCTTCTGGCGCATCGACGCCGACCGCAAGGTCGAGGTGACGATGGTCCGCGACGACGGTGTCGTCGAGATCTGGTACGGCGAGATGGCCGACCAGAAGCCCCAGATCGACCTGGTGACCGACGCCGTCGCGCGCACGGCCGCCTCGGGGCCGTACAGCGGTGGCAAGCGCCTGTACGGCTACGTCAAGAGCGACCTCATGTGGGTCGGCGAGAAGCAGACCCCCGAGGTCGAGCTGCGCCCCTACATGTCGGCCCACCTGAAGAAGGTCGTCACCCCGGAGGAGGTCGAGCGCTGGGCCAAGGCCCTGCCCGACGACATGCCGGACGACGGGATCGCCTTCTTCAAGTAGAGCAAGTGTTCTAACAGGGCCTCGCGGACCTCGCGGGGCCCTGTTTCGCACCCTCGGAGGGGTTAACAACTTCAGATGCACTGCAATGCGCTTGCAGTGCACTCGCGTGGTGGCTAGAGTGGCGACGTCTTCATGGGGGCGGTTTCGGCAGCATCACGAAACGCGGAACCCCGGCCGCAATACCGCTGCGGCCGGGGTTCCGGAAGCCGTGCTCTGGGCGGCATGCGAAGCAGAGGCGGACCCAGGGCGTACGCCCATGACTTTAACACAGCGCACGAGTGATGGGGGAATCGTGACCAATGACCTACCCGAGTGGCTCCTGAAGGCCTTCTCGAAGCCGCGTATGGCCGCGTACCTCGCGGCGGCGGGCGGTGACGGCATGGTGGCGATGCGTCTGTACTGGTGGAACGTGGCAGCGTCGGCAGCGCTCTTCGGACCGTTGCACTGCCTCGAGGTCACGCTGCGCAACGCCCTCCACGACGTACTGGTACGCGAGCACGGCAGGCCGGACTGGTGGGCGAGCGCACCCCTGAACCGCAACGGCCTCAGGCTCATCGATGAGGCGCGTGCGAGGGGCGAGCGCGACGGGAGGGCTCCCGCGTCGGCCGACGACATCGTCGCCGAGCTGTCCTTCGGCTTCTGGATCTCCCTGGTGAGCGGTGCGCGGGGTTACGACCGCGGATTCTGGGTGCCGACCACGAGGAAGGCCTTTCCCTGCTACTCCGGCCGACGCGCCGACCTGCACGACAGCCTGCTGTCGCTGGTCCGTTTCCGTAACCGGATCATGCATCACGAGCCGGTCTTTCACCGGCACCTGGCCGCAGACCATGCCAAGATCTACCGCGTGCTCGGCTACCTCAGCCCCGAGCTGGCCAAGGAAGTTCAGGCCATGGACCGGTTCCCGGCCGTCCTCGCAGACCGGGGCGATGTGCTGCGCGGTGTCAGGCCGCCTCAGTTCTGAAGGTGGGAGACGCCGTGATCGACAAGGAGCTCGCCGGGATCTTCGTCTCCAGGCCCGACATCGCCCGGCTGGCCGGGGTGAAACGTCCCGCTGTCAGTAACTGGGAGCGGCGCTATCCCGACTATCCCACCCCGGCGCCCCGGGCCGAGGAGAGTCCGGAGCCGGAGGTCTTCCGCGCCGACGAGGTACTGGCCTGGCTGTCCACGCGGACCGTTCCCGCGAACGCCCTGCGACCCGGCGAACCGGTGGGCACCACCTACGGCGACCGGTTCCGGGCCGGACTGACCGGGAGGAAGGCCGGGGGACTGCTCGCGGCGGTCAGGGAACTCACCGGACCGGCGGCGGAGCGCATGCGCGGGCCGATGCCGTTGCGGAGATACCTCAACTGGCTGCTGCACCATGTCTTCGTCGCTGTCGTGACACCCGATGGGGGAGCTCAGGACCGGACGGCGTGGGACGGGCTGGAACAGAACCCGGACCTCGTGTTTCGTGAGGAGACGTACCCGCGCGGCCTCACGACCGCTCTCCAGGAACTCCTCGACCGCAACCCTCCGGGCTCCGCCGAGGAAGGGCGACAGGCGTTCGACCTCGTTCACACCCGCCTGCGCGACGCCGAAGCACAGGAAGGCGGGGACTTCCTCACCCCGCCGTCCGTCAGCCGGGTCATGGCGGGCGCTCTGCACGCCGTCACGCCCCCCGGCGCGGTGCCTCTCGACCCGTACTGCCGGACCGGAGAGCTGCTGACCGCCTACCTCGACACCGTCGCCACGCACGGCGGGAACAGGACGGGGCGGGGACGGGTCCTTGGCGGGGTGCTGCACGAACGCGCGCGGCGGATCGCGTACATGAACATCCTGGTGCATGGCGGGGACGGCAAGGGACTGGGCGATGGTCCGGTCACTCCTGCCCTCTCCCAGCATTACCGGGGAGGTTTCGACGCGGTGATCACCAACCCCCCCTTCGGGGGCAAGATCCCCGGCGACCTCTCACCCCCCGACTACTGGACATACGGGCCGTCGCGCCGGACCGAGTTCGACTGGCTCCAGTACGTCGTCTCCCTCCTCGCTCCCGAGGGGCGGGCCGCGGTTCTGATGCCGGCCGGGGCGGCCTTCCAGGAAGGGGCCACCCGGAACATCCGGGAAGGCCTGATCGCCGACGGGGTGGTCGAGTGCGTGATGGCGCTGCCTCGGCAGCTGTTCGAACTGACGGCGATCCAGACGCACATCTGGTTCCTGCGCGCACCTCGAGGATCGGCACACGACGTGCTGTTCGTGGACGGTGAGCACCTCGGGCACAGCGTGACCCGTACTCGGCAGGCACTCTCCGACCATGACATCGCCGCGCTGGTGCAGGAGTTCGTCTCCTACGACCGCGCAGGGGCGCAGAGCGCGGGGCTGAGCCGTGCCGTGCCCCCCGGCGAGATCGCCGCTCAGCACCACCGGCTCGATCCGGCCCTTTACGTACGGCCCACCGGACTCGCCACGACCGCTGCCGACCCGGCGGACACACTGGTCCGGCTGGCCCGGATCGCCCAGGACGTCGAAGAACTGCACATCCGTGCCCGGGCCGCCGACGACGCGGTGGCCGAGCACCTCAGGAGGTACGGATTGTGAGGGCGAACGAACACCCACCCGCGGACCCGCGAGGTGGTTCCGCCCTGCCCCGCGGCTGGCGTCCGACCCTGCTGAAAGACCTCTGCGTGTCACTCCAGACCGGCCCGGCGGCACACGCACAGGACAAGGGGCACACCCGGGCGGACGGCGGGGTGCCGATTGTCCTTCCGCGTGACCTGCGCGGCCAACGGATCGTCTCCGTCGCAGACCCGGCCGCCGTACCCGCCATGTCCTGGGCGCGGGCGCGGGCGCGTGAGCAGTACCTGCTGACGGCGGGGGACATCCTCCTCACCCGTACCGGCACGGTCGGCCGCGTCGCCCTCGTGACCGGGGAGCACGACGGCTGGCTCTTCCACCCCAACCTGGTCAGGCTCCGGCTCCCCGACGACGGTGCCGCGCAGCCCGCGTACCTCGCGGCCTACCTGAGCTCTCGCAGCGCTCAGGCCTGGATGGACACGCGGGCGGCCGGTGCGGTGATTCCCTCCGTGAGTATCCGGACGCTGGGCGAACTGCCCGTGCCGCTCCCGCCGGCCGCCGAGCAGCGGACCATCGGCGCGACCCTCGCGGCGCTCGACGACAAGATCCGGGCGCACTCCGAGCTCGTCCAAGCGACGGGCGAGTACCGGGACGTGTTGGCCGAGGCGCTGCTGACCGGTGCGCTGGCGGCCGAGCCGTGATCCCCTCCCGCACCGGTCCTACACTGGGCCACGTGGTGAGCACCGACTGGAAGAGCGACCTCAGGCAGCGCGGCTACCGGCTGACGCCGCAGCGCCAGCTTGTCCTCGAAGCTGTGGACACCCTGGAGCACGCGACCCCCGACGACATCCTCACGGAAGTGAAGAAGACGGCGTCGGGGGTCAACATTTCCACGGTCTACCGGACCCTGGAGCTCCTGGAGGAACTCGGGCTGGTCAGCCACGCCCATCTCGGGCACGGGGCGCCGACGTACCACCTCGCCGACCGCCACCACCACATCCACCTGGTCTGCCGCGACTGCCAGAACGTCATCGAGGCGGACGTCAAGGTGGCCGCCGACTTCACCGCGAAGCTCCGGCAGGAGTTCGGCTTCGAGACCGACATGAAGCACTTCGCGATCTTCGGCCGCTGCAAGGACTGCTCTCTCAAGGCTTCAACTACCGAGTCGTAGGCTTGGTCATATGAAGAGCCCCCTGCTGTCCCTGCCCGGCGCCGTCCCCGCCGAGGGCGTGGACGAAAGCGTCGCCGCGCACTACGGCGACCTGTTCCGCGAGCAGCGTGCCCTCGCCGAAGGCACCGGATTCGTCGACCTCTCGCACCGCGGGGTCGTGTCCGTCACCGGCGAGGACCGCCTGAGCTGGCTGCACCTGCTGCTCACCCAGCACGTCAGCGACCTGCCCACGGGCCAGGCCACCGAGGCCCTCATCCTCTCCGCGCACGGGCACATCGAGCACGCGCTGTATCTCGTCGACGACGGCACGACCGTCTGGGCGCACGTCGAACCCGGCACCCAGGGCGCGCTGATCGCGTACCTGGAGTCGATGAAGTTCTTCAACCGGGTCGAGGTCGCCGACCGCACGGACGAGTTCGCGATCGTCCACCTTCCCGCCGGTTCCATCGCCGAGGTGCCGCAGTGGGTCGTCGTACGCGAGACGCCGTACGGCCGTGATCTGTTCCTGCCGCGTGCGGACCTGGAGTCGTACGCCGAGAAGTCCGGTCCCGCGGCCGGTCTGCTCGCCTACGAGGCGCTGCGCGTCGAGCACCACCGCCCCCGCCTCGGCTTCGAGACCGACCACCGCACCATCCCGCACGAGCTGGGCTGGATCGGCACCGCGGTGCACCTCCAGAAGGGCTGCTACCGCGGGCAGGAGACCGTCGCCCGCGTGCAGAACCTCGGCAAGCCCCCCCGCCGCCTGGTCTTCCTGCACCTGGACGGCAGCGAGGTGCACCTGCCGCCCGCCGGCGCCGACATTCGGCTCGCGGACGAGGGGCCCGACGGCCGCAAGATCGGTTTCGTGACGACGTCCGTACGGCACCACGAGCTCGGCCCGGTCGCGCTCGCCCTGGTCAAGCGGAACGTCCCCCTGGACGCGCGGCTGATGGCCGACAGCACGGCGGCCGCCCAGGAGGTCGTCGTCGAGCCCTAGGACCTCACCCGGTGGAGTCGGGGGCTCACATCTCCAGCAGGACCGTGAACGGGCCGTCGTTCGTCAGGGACACCCGCATCTGCGCACCGAAGCGCCCGGTGGCCACCGTCGCGCCCAGGGCACGGAGCTGGGCGACGACCTCGTCGACGAGGGGCTCGGCGATGTCGCCGGGGGCGGCGGCGTTCCAGGTGGGGCGGCGGCCCTTGCGGGCGTCGCCGTACAGGGTGAACTGGCTGATCACCAGCAGCGGGGCGTCGATGTCACTGCACGACTTCTCGTCGTGCAGCATCCGCACCGACCAGAGTTTGCGGGCCAGTTGGGCCGCCTTCTCCTTGGTGTCCTCGTGAGTGACCCCGACGAGGACGCACAGTCCCTCGCCGTCGATCCCCCCGACCGTCTCACCGTCGACGACGACGCTCGCGCCGTCCACCCTCTGCACCACTGCACGCATGCGCCCCATCATGCCGGTCCCGCGAGAAGGGGCCGTGTTCGGGTTTGTATGTGATCCTTAACCCCCCATCTGGGGCCGTTCGGGGCCGTTCGGGGGCTCTCGGTCACATAGCGGCCACTTGGGGTGGCACGATGCTTGCACACGCCGGTCGAGGGGACGGTAGAGGCGCATGAGCACACCGAGTACCGGGCAGCACTTCGGGCCCGTCCGCGTTGCCCACAGGGCGGAGCCGGAACCACCCCGGCCGCCCACGCAGCGTACGGACAGCCCCCTGCTGCCCTCCGATCCACCCGAACAGGACCTCGCCACGCTGAGCCTGCCCGAACTGCGCATCCTGCGCCGGGACGCCCAGCGGGACGAGGCCGACCTCAGCTACCTCCGACGGCTGCTGCAGGGCCGTATCGACATCCTCCGCGCGGAGCTGCTCCGCCGGTCCCCGACGGGCTCGGTGCCCGAGCGGCTTCCGGAGGCCTCGGTCTTCGAGCGGCTCCCGGAGATCCTCACCGACGCCCCGGCCCGCCACCGCTCCTCGGCCCGCCACGTCAGGCTGGGCACCCCGCACAGCGAGGAGTACCGGCTGCTGGCCGCCGAGATGCTCGCCGAGGTCGAGCTCTCGGACCTCTGCGCGCGGACCGACCTGGAACTGAGCACCGCGATGGGCCGGCTCGTGCGGTACGAGCAGCAGGTGTCGGGGCGCCGGCAGCGGCTGCAGCGCACGGCGGACGAATGCAGCGGGGAGATCGCCCGGCGGTACCGGGAGGGTGAGGCGCAGGTGGAGGACCTGCTGACCTAGCAACCGTGCGGCCGTCCGGGGTGCGGAAAACAGCGCGACACCCCCACCCCGCCCGCCTACCGTGGCCCCATGAGTGCCCCCGCCGACATAGACGTCCGCCCGATCACCGAGGCCGAGTACCCGGAGTGGCTGCGTGCCGTGCGGGCCGGATTCCTGCGGGAGCCCGTCGTGACGGCGGCGGAACTGGAGGCCCGCAGGGGGCAGTTCGAGCCCGGCCGGTTCATCGGGGCATTCGACGGGGACCGTTGTGTGGCGACCTTCCGTTCCTTCGCGCAGGAGGTGACGGCGGTCGGGGGACGACTCGTGGCCGCCGACGCGATCTCCGCCGTCACCGTGACCGCCACCCACCGCCGGCGCGGTCTCCTGACCCGCATGATGAGCCGGGACCTCGCCGCCGCGAAGGAACGCGGAGACGTCCTGGCCACGCTGATCGCCGCCGAGTACCGGATCTACGGTCGTTACGGCTTCGGCCCCGCCACCTCGGGCACGGAGTGGACGATCGACGTCCCGCGCTCCGGCCTCGACCCCCGTGGCCCGGATCTGGACGGCGGCCGTATCGACATGGTGGACCCCGACGACGTACGCAAGCTCGGTCCCGAGCTGCACGACCGGATGCGCCGGGCCACGCCGGGGGCGATCAGCCGGGACGACTGGTGGTGGCGGCTGAACACGGGTGCCGTGCGCACCGACCCGGCGTGGACCGAGCCGTTCTTCGCGGTGTACCGGTCGGCGGACGGCACGGTCGAGGGGCTGATGGCGTACGACGTCACCGACAAGTGGGCCGACACCATGCAGCCGTCGAACACGGCGAGCGTGCGGAGCCTGATCGCCTCGACCCCGGCCGCCGAGCGCGCGCTGTGGCACTACCTGTGCTCGATCGACTGGGTCATGCGGGTCAAGAGCGGCTGGCGGGCCCCCGACGACCTGCTCCCGCACCTCCTGCCGAACCCCCCGGCGGCCGGGATCACCATGCACGCGGACTGGCTGTGGGTGCGGATCCTGGATGTCGTACGGGCTCTGGAGGCGCGGACGTACGAAGGCGAGGGGGCACTGGTGCTGGAGGTCGTGGACGGGTCCGGGACGGCCGGTGGCCGCTATCGGCTGGACGCCTCGCCCGACGGGGCGTCCTGTACGACGACCACCCGGAGCGCCGATCTCACGCTGGACGTGCGGGAGTTGGCGACGCTGTGGCTCGGGGACGAGTCGGCGGTGCGGCTCGCGGCGCTGGGGCGGGTGCGGGAAGAACGAGTGGGCGCCGGCCGGGGGGCCGACGCCCTGCTGCGTACGTCCAGGCGGCCGTGGTGCCCGGACATGTTCTGACGCTCCTTTCCGGCGGGACGGTGGACGGTGTTCCGGTGGTGCTTTCGCATCCGTAGCGAGCTGTTCAGTTGTGGCTGTGCGGGTGTGTGCGGCTGACGCCGCTGTTCAGTTGTCGGTGTTCAGTTGTGGCTGTGCAGACCGACCGGGCTCCCGGCTCCCCTCCAGGGGGGAGCCCGGTCAGCCGGATCCTGGCCCGGCGGGCGGGCGTCATCCGGACTGGGCGAGCAGCATCACGAGGATGACCGCTCCGATGCCGCCGATCGCGACGTTCTTCGACTTGACACCGATGGTCAGCGCGAGGAGCGCGATGATGCCCATCGCGCCCCACTTCCACTGGACGAGCGCTTCGAAGCCGACAGCGAGGGAGGCGATGGCGACAGCGATGAACGGCATGACGGTCCCCCTTCGGGACGGTGGCTCCTGTCGACCGCCGAGGTGGCCAACCCTGTGAAGCTTTGACCATGTTTCTCAAGGTTGACCAAGTTGGCGACCAACTTCACTGTACTTATCTCCGCTTGGATGCGTCTCATAACCACCTTCCAGTGAACTGCCCAAAGATGGCGGGAAGTTGTAGTGTTTGGTCGTGGACCCGAAACACGCCTCCGTCAATGGACGGAAGAGGTCGCAGCGGCCACAGAGGACACATCGCGAGGTGGCCGACGAGCTCCGCGCCCGGATCCGGTCCGGCACGCTGCGGGCAGGTCAGCGCATGCCCACCCAGGCGCGGCTTGCCGACGAGTTCGGCGTCGAGCGGGGGGTCGTACGGCAGGCGCTGTACCTGCTGCAGACGGAACGCCTGCTCACCAACGTCTCCAAGGGAAGTCCGGCGACCGTCGCCCCCGACCTGGGGCTCAGCAGGGCGATCGCCGGCGCCGGGGCCGCGCCGCAGCCCACGATGGTCACCCTCGGCCCCCGGATCGCCGCCGCCTTCGCCGCCCCGCACGTCGAGATAGACGCCCTGTGCCTGACGTCGGTCTCCCTCAACCTCGCCATCGGGGAGGGGCTGCGTGAGATCCACGCCGGACGACTGAATCCGGCCAAGATCGACGTCCGTGTCCTGCTGCCGGGCCGGGACGTCGACCTCGCCTTCCCGGTGCGGGTGGACGGCCGCGACGGCGACCCGGTCCACGAGCGCTGGCTGGCCCATCGCAACGCACAGGGGCAGGTCCTCCAGCACAACCTCCTGGCCCTGCGGGCCACGCATGGCATCGACGTCCGCGTCTCCTTCCGCGCCCTGCCCTTCACGCCACCGGTGAAGCTGTACCTGCTGAACGGCACGGAGGCGCTCTTCGCGTACTACACGCTGACCCGCCGCAAGGAGGAGATCGACGACGAGTACATGGAGTTGTACGACTCCGAGGGCACTCAGTCGATGCTGTTCGCCTTCGAGCAGGGGGCCGGCCTGCGGGACACCACGTTCGTGGAGCAGTCCCACCTGTGGTTCAACGCACTGTGGGAGACGATCAGTTCGGAGCTCGCGCTCACGAACTGAGGTCTCCCACAGGGGTGGATCCCGGTGTGCTCGGGTCATAGGGCAGGCCCTGCGACCAGCAGAGCGAGCACCACGGCCCCGGTCGAACTGATCGCGGGGTTCTTGGCCTTGATGCCGATGGTGAGCAGGAGCATCCCGATGATGCCGCTGGCACCGTACTTCCATTGCAGGGTCTGTTCGACGCCGACGACGAAGACGGCGGAGAGGAGGGCGAGGGCCGGCATGGTGGTTCCCCCTTCGGGCATCGGGCGGGCGAGGCGGGCAGTGCGGAGGCAAAGCGTCCACCAACTCAACCAAGTTGGCAACCAACTCTAACTATGTTGTCCCCACTTGGTGGCAGTTGATAAACAACTTCGGAACAACTCCCCATAGATGGATTGGAGTTGTAACGTTTGGTCGTGACCCAGGAGAACGTGGCAGTGAACGGCAGCAGAAGCTTCTCGCCCCAGGAAATCGCCGACACCCTGCGGGAACGCATCCGCACGGGTGACCTCAAGGCCGGAGACCGCCTCCCCACGCAGGCCGAACTCGCCGAGGAGTTCGGGGTGGAACGGGGCGCGGTCCGCCAGGCGCTGCGCGCACTGCAGGAGGACGGGTTGCTCAGCAACGTGAGCAAGGGGAGCCCGCCGCGGATCGCGGAGGTGCCGGTCACTCAGGGGGGGCCGCAGCCGACAATGGTGGCCCTGGCGCCCCGCCTGGCCGAGGCGTTCGCCAGCCCGCAGGTCCGGATCGACGCGGCCTGCCTGACGGCGGAGACGCTGATGGTGGCCCTGAGCGAGCCGGTCCGCCTCATCCACGAGGGCCGGATCCACCCCGATTCCATCGACGTCCGCATCCTGCTGCCCTCCAGGGACATCAACCTCGCCTTCCCGGTCCCGGTGGAGACCCCGGACGACGACAACCCGGTCCACCAGCGCTGGCTGGAGATGCGCAACGCCCAGGGTCACGTCCTGCGCCACAACCTCCGTTCCCTGCGCTCGTCCCACGGGATCGACGTCAAGGTCACGTTCCGCGCGCTGCCGTTCACGCCGCCGGTGAAGCTGTACCTGCTCAACGGCGTGGAGGCGTTGATCGCGTACTACATGGTCGCGCGCCGGGAGGAGGCCACCGACGCGGGAATGCTCGACATGTACGACGTCCTCGGCACGGAGTCCCTGCTCTTCTCCTTCGACAAGAACGCCGGCCAACGCGACGCCGCGTTCGTGGAGCAGTCCCAGAAGTGGTTCGACGCCCTCTGGGCAACCATCACGACGGACCTGACACTCTCCTAGTGACTCCTGAGACGACGCACACTGAACCAGTGACAGCAGAGACAGCACGACTCGCATCACTGGTCGCCTCCGCTCGGTATGTGCTCTGGGACATGGACGGGCCGATCTGCCAGTTGTTCTCGGGGTATCCGGCGCACCAGATAGCCGGTGAGCTGATCCACAAGATCGACCAGTTGGGCATGGGCGGACTGCTGACCGAGCAGGAACGAATCAGCAACGACCCCCAGGAAGCCCTGCGTGGTGTTCATGAACGACACCGGGGAAGTGACCTGGTTCTCGAGTTGGAGGAGTGGCTGACTCGGCGCGAACTGACGGCTGTTGCCACGGCGATGCCCACGCCGTATGCGGATCCGTTGATCAGGACGTGGTGGTCATACGGCGTCAGGTTTGCGATCACGACCAACAACGCGGCGGTCGCGGCATCGTCGTATGTCGAGAGCCGTCAACTGACGGACTGTTTTCCTTATGTCTACGGCCGTACGCCGAACCTCGACCTGATGAAGCCGAACCCGTACTGCCTGGAACAGGCCATCAAGGCCATGGGGGCTGTGCCCTCGACCACTTTGATGATCGGTGACACTCCCACAGACCTCGAGGCAGCGCAGCGGGCCGGGGTCGCGTTCCTGGGCTACGCGCGTAATAAGGGCAGGGAACAGATTCTGAAGGAAGCGGGCGCCGAGGTCGTTGTGGGCTCGATGGCGCAGGTGCTGAACGCCTTGCGCAGCACATGACCGATCCACAGAGCCCTCATCTCCCCGTCCACTTCGATGGGCCTGAGCAGCTTGCGGTCCCATGGGACTGCTTGTTGCAGAACTGGTTGCCTCTGACTGCTTGATGGGTTTCGTGACCGATGAGGAAGGTACGGTCGCGATGTGCGCGAAGAACGCGGCAAGGGACCCACGATCCTGGCAACGCTGCGGTCCCGTATCGCCGTCAGCGAGTATCCAGTGGGCTGCAACCTGCCCCCGCAGCGTGCGCTCGCCGAGGAGTTCGAGGTCTCGCGCGACACGATCCAGCATGTCCTCAAGGAGCTGACGTCCGAGGGCCTGATCGAGTCCCGACAGGGCAGCGGCTCGAAGGTCCGGGTGAGGCTTCCCCCTCACGTGACAACGCAGTCGAAGGTGTCCCCTGGCCGTACAGCGCTCGGGCCCTTCGTCGACCGTGCCTTTGCCCGACGAGTCGTGGAACTGGACGTCTTCACGTTCACGTCGGAGAGCCTCGACACCCACATGCGGCTCCAGGCCGAGAAGATCCGCAACCGACAGATCGCCGCACCGGAGCGCATCACGCTCCGGATACTGCTGCCTTCCGACACGACCGAGCTGCCGTATCCGCGGGCCAGGACGTCGCGGGACTCCCCCGCCTCCGAAGCGCAGGAACTGGACCGGATCCTGCAGGCACGGACACGGGAGATCATTCGGAGGCACACCTCCTGCCTGCGCGATGCAGTGCGCAACCTCAAGACGGACGGACTGGTGCCCGATGTCGAGGTGCTCGTCCGTGAGGTGCCCCTCGTGCCGACGCACAAGCTGTATCTGCGCCGTGGAGTCGAGGGGCTGATCGGGCCGTACAAGATCGTGGCGCGCACGATCCTGATGGACGACGACACAGAGATCGACGCCTGGGATGTGCTGGGACTGGGCTCGACCTTGATACACCTCGTCGATGAGGAGGGTGACCCCAACGCCGTCGGCTCCGTGTTCATGCAGAGCTGGCAGGAGTGGTTCGACTCCTGCTGGCACCGGTACGACCGCGGGTGAGCATCGGGAGCTGGACCGATGGAGGCGGCCGGAAGTCCTGGGAAGTGAAGAGCGCCCTGCTCGCCGACAACTCGACGACGGAACCACTCTGGACGTCGTCGTTCGACTCGACGTGGTCACTGCCGGCGACGTAACGAAGTGGGCACGCGGGCGTTAAGAACTCCGGCACCTCACAGACATGTCCGACAGATCTCGCTCCAAAGGACGCATCTCGGCCATGTGGAGGGGCGCAAGCCGCTATCGTGTGCATCAATTTTCTCAGATGCGCACTGCTTTCGATTTCTACAACTAGCGTTTCAGGAGCACGGGTGCCGATCGGGGCTTGGCCTGACCGCGGGGGCGAAGTCCGGGATGCCGTTCTTTCGGCGTTTCGCCGGAATGGGTATGTCCGAGAGATCTTCACAGGAGTACTGGTGGAATCCCCCGGCACAGGGGGCGAAGGACTGGCCGAGAGCTGTCCCGCCGGCAAGCCCGTCGACTCCGTGGCCGTCGGCGCGCTGGCCCGGTTTCTCGCACAGCTGACGCTTGTCCGCAAAGAGGCCCTGCCCGCGCTGCCCGCCGAGTGGTCGCGCAACGAGAGGGACAGCAGGGCCTATCTGGACACCCTCGTGCGTCACGCCAAGCGGCGGATGCTCGACCCCAGCTGGACTGCGATTGGTGGGCTGTTCGCCGTACTGGGTGTGCCGGGTGACAGGCTGGTCCGGTTCGCCGAGCAGGTTCCCGCCATGTCCCGCCGGCCCTACGGTCTCCTGCTCACGAACCTTGCCCGGGACAACGTCACCGTCCTGGAGGGCCCCAAGCTCGCGACAGCCGGTCTCGACTGGACCTCGGCCTCGTACGGTGACCCGCTGCACGGTCTCGCCGGTCACGTGGTGCGGATGCGTTACCCCGAGGAGCAGGTGGACGAGGTCGTCCAGGCGTGGGCGGACGAGATGCGGCGCACCAGGCCCCTGGCCGTCAGCGGTCTCGGTCGCGACCTCCCGTACTACGTCGACTTCGAGCGCATCCACGCCGCGTACGACGAGGTGATCCGCGCGGCGAAGTCTCTCGGTGACTCGGTCGAGGACCGCCCACTGCTGGCGGCGGCCGCCGATATCGCTACGGCTCTGCAGCGTGCCGCCGGCCTGCTCGACATGTCCGAGGTCCCGCCCGAGAAGGAGATCGCGGACGCCCTGTTCCGATGGCAGGCCGCGCGCCTCGCGCGGGAGGCCGAGCGGGTGCCGGACACGCTGTTCCAGTGGCGGTGCGACGAACGAGTCGCCGAGCGGGAGGACTTTCCGCTGAGCCTGGTGCGCAGCGCCTTGGCGGTGGAGGGCCTCGCCCCCGCCGACCATGTCTTCCGCGGGACGGCTCACCTCAACACTGTCGTCCGTCTCGAGGGCTACCCGGACCCCGTGGTGGTCCGTCGCGAAACCGCGGCGGCTCCGCGCCGTGAGCAGGGGCTCCTCCCCGAACACGCCGTACTGCAGGTGATCGAGGAGTTCGGCGTGCGGGTCCGGGCGCCGCGCATCCTGGCGCTGGGGTACGACGACCGCGGGCGCCACGTCGCGATCCACACGTACGAGGGTCCCGACGGCCGGGCTCCGCAGCATCCCGTGAACGGGCTGCTGCCCGCCGAGGCGGATGAACTCGTCGACGAACTCGCCGCGCTCGCGACGGTGGATCACTCGTCCCTGCCGTCCGACGAGCCGGAGGGGGGCTTCTACCGCTGGCTGGCCGAACGGCTCGCCGACTTCGTCGCCGCTCTTCCCGCCGAGACTCTGCGGGCCGCCAACCAGCGGGGCCTGCCGGACGACGACCTGCTCCGGCAGATCCTCGGCCGCTACGAGGTGACCGAGCGCACCCCCGTTCTGCTGCACGGCGATCTCAACCCCTGGAATCTCGTGCGGGCCGGGCGCCGGGGCGGGCTGACGATCATCGACTGGGAGATGGGGATGATCGGCGATCCCCTGTACGACCTCGTACGCCATCTGCACCTGACGCCGACGCGGACGGAGATGCGGATGCGCATGTTCGACCGCTGGAGCAGGAAGCTTCCTGCCGGGTGTGTCGTGGGGTGGGATCGGGACTGGCGCGTCTACCGCTGGATCGAGCAGATCCGCTCGGCCTACGTCGACCTGGACCGGATGACGACGGGGGCCGCACTGAGCACGCCGAACGTACGGCGGGCCGTCGACACGTACGAGATGACCCTGTCCGCCGCCAAGGGCTCTCTGGGACTGCGCAGGCGGGCCGTTCCGAAGGCGCCCGCCTCACTCAAGGCGTCCTGACTCCCGAACCCGGTGCGTGGACAGGTGCGTAGGCTCACCCCATGACCGCCCCCGGCCTGCGCCAGCGCAAGAAGCAGCGGATGTACGAGACCGTGTCGGAGATCGCCATCCGGCTGTTTCTCGAGAAGGGCTTCGACGCCGTCTCCGTCGCCGAGATCGCCGCCGCCGCCGAGATCTCCAAGCCGACCCTCTTCCGGTACTTCCCGGCCAAGGAGGACCTCGTCCTCCACCGGATCGCCGATCATGAGGATGAGGCCGCGCGGGTCGTGGCCCAGTCGGACGAGGCGCCTCTTGTCGCCCTGCGCCGGCATTTCCTCGAAGGGCTGGAGCGGGACGACCCCGTCACCGGGCTCAATGATCACCCGGGTGTTCTCGCCTTCCACTCGCTGCTCTACGGCACCCCCGCCCTCGTCGCCCGGGCCCACGGTCACCTGGAACGGCAGGAGGCCGCGCTCGCCGAGGTGCTCGGGGGTGATCTCGACGCGCGGCTGGCCGCGGGGCAGATCATCGCCGTGCGGCGGATTCTCGCGATGGAGAACTGGCGGCGGATGGCCGAGGGGGAGCGGATCGAGGACGTGCGGGGGGATGCCGTGGCCGCGGCCGAGCGGGCGTTCGGGGTGTTGGCGGACGGGCTGCCCTGGCTCACCTGAGTGAGATCAGAGTCAGGGTAAAAAATTTAACCCGGTCTCAATTTTTCGCGTACCCTCGTCCCCATGACCTCAGTCGGCCCCGCTCCGCATCCCGCCCTGAAAGAGTCCCTCCGCCGCGAGCGCGTCCATCACGACCGTTGCCGTGCCGCTCTCGCCGCCATGGTCGACGGGGCCCAGGAGCGGGTCGTCGTCGGTGAGGACGTCTCCGCCTCCGGGGCCGACGCCGAAGTCCTCGGGTACCAGCTGCGCAGTCAGGCCAAGGAGATGCGGGAGCTGCCCGAAGGGCCTCTGTTCTTCGGGAAGCTGGAGTTCGACCGCGGCGACCACGCCGGGCAGGCGTATCACCTGGGCCGGCTGCGGATCACCGAGCATCCCGCCGCCCCGCCCCTCGTCGTCGACTGGCGGGCGCCCGTCTCCCGCGCCTTCTACCAGGCGAGCGCCCGCGATCCCCAGGGGGTCGCCGTGCGGCGGCGGTTCGGGTGGGCGCCGGGGAGCAAGGGGGACTCCGCCGATCTGACCGGGCTGGAGGACGAGCATCTCCGGGACGGCGGGCCGCCGCAGGTCAGCGACATCGTCACCCGGGAGATCGAACGGCCGCGCGTCGGGCCCATGCGGGACATCGCCGCGACCATTCAGCCCGAGCAGGACGAACTCGTACGGAGTGACCTCGCCGTCTCGGTGTGCGTGCAGGGCGCTCCCGGGACCGGCAAGACCGCCGTCGGGCTGCACCGGGCCGCCTATCTCCTCTACACCCACCCGCAGCGCATGCGGCGCGGCGGGCTCCTCGTCCTCGGGCCCAACCGGACCTTCCTCTCCTACATCTCCCAGGTGCTGCCCGCGCTGGGTGAGACCGGCGTTCGGCAGTCCACGCTCCAGGACGAGATCGCCCGCCACCCGGTCACCGCCGCCGACGCCCATCCCACCGCCGTCCTCAAGCACGATCCCCGGATGGCGGAGGTGCTGCGCCGGGCGCTCTACGCCCGTGTGTCGACCGCGCCGGTCGACTCCCTGGAGATCAAGGACGGTTCCTACAGCTGGCGGGTCGGCGCCGGTGAACTCACCCGGATCGTGGCGGACGTACGGCAGGAGGAACCGCCGTACGGGATCGGGCGGGAGCGGGTGCGCAGTCGGGTGGTCCGGAGTGTGCAGTTGCAGGCCGAGCGGCGGGCCGGGCCGCAGAACGGCGCCTGGGTGCAGCGGGTGTCGCGGTCCCGGGTGATCGGGGCGTTCCTCGACACCGTGTGGCCCAAGGCGCGACCGGAGGAGGTCGTGTCCGAACTGCTCGGTGACGGTGCGGGGTTGGCGGTTGCCGCCGCCGGGATTCTCGACGCCGGGGAACAGCGGAACCTGTTGTGGGCGAAGCCGCCGAGGTCGTGGAAGTCGGCGCGGTGGTCGGCGGCCGATCTGGTGCTGCTCGACGAGGTGGCCGGGCTGGTGGAGCACCCTGAGGGGTACGGCCATCTCGTCGTCGACGAGGCGCAGGACCTGTCGCCGATGGAGTGCCGGGCGATCGCCCGCCGGGCCCGTTTCGGGTCGGTCACCGTGCTCGGTGACCTGGCGCAGGGGACCACGCCCTGGGCGGCCCGCTCGTGGCACACCGTCCTGCGCCATCTCGGCAAGCCGGACGCGGCCGTTGTACCGCTGACCATCGGCTTCCGGGTGCCCCAGGCCGTCGTCGGGCTCGCCAACCGGCTGCTCGCGCAACTGGATGTGGAGGTGCCCGAGGGGCGATCCCTGCGTGGGGACGGGGAGTTGAGAATCCGGCCCACCTCCCTGGACGCCTTGCCGGGCGCGGTCGTGGACGCCGTCCGCGAATCGCTCGCGCACGAGGGGTCCGTGGGGGTCGTAGCCGCCGACACCGACGTGGACCGCGTACGGCAGGCCCTCGACGCGGCCGGGATCGCCGCCGCCGGGCCGGACGAGCTGGGGGCGCGGGTGAGTGTGGTACCGGCCGGTGTGGTCAAGGGGCTCGAGTACGACCATGTCGTGGCCGTCGAGCCGGCGGCGATCGCCGAGGCGGAGGAGCGGGGGCTGCACCGGCTGTACGTCGTGCTGACCCGGGCGGTGTCACGGCTGGTGGTGGTGCACGGGCGGCCGCTGCCGTTCTAGCGCGGTGGCGGCCGCCCGGCGGCTGGGTCAGGCGCGGTCGATGAGGGGGTCGATGAGGGGGATCAACTGCTCCTCCTCGTACGTCAGATGGGCTTCCAGCTCGGCGGTGAGGCGGTCGACCTCCGTGCGGACGGATGCGAGGTCCGTGCCGGAGAGCGCCTCCCGCAACTCCTCGACCAGCGCCGCGATGTGCTCGTGCTCGGTGCGCAGGCGGTCGATGGCCGGAGCCGCCTCGGGGTGGCGGTCGGCCAGGAAGGGGAACATCGCCACGTCCTCACCGGTGTGGTGGTTGTGCAGACCCTGGCAGAACGTCAGGCAGTTGACGCGGAGCTGGGGACCGAGGGTGCCGGCCCCGGAAGACAACTCCGTCCGGATCAGGTTGAGTTCGCGACGGAAGGCGTCGTGGACGAGACTGAGGGCCTCGCTGGGGGAGGAGGCGTTGATGTTCGGCGGGCCCGGGCGGGCGATCTCGTGCAGGGCGATCACGGGGAGGACGCGGTCGGTCTTCTCCTGGTACACGGCCCAGCCGCGGTCCGACTCCACGGCCCGTGCGAAGGCCCGGTCCCGCTCTTCGCCCGACAGGACGACCGCCTGCGCCTCGTAGGTGAACACCCCGTTCTCCACGGTCACTTGAGGGTGGGCGACGAGGTTGCGGTACCAGTCGGGGTGGCGGGGCGAGCCGCCCGCCGAGGCGATCACGAGGATGCGGTCGCCGCCGTCGGGGAGATAGCCGACGGGGGTGGTGTGCGGGGTGCCGGTGCGGGCGCCGGTGGTGGTGAGGAGGATCAGGCGGCCGCCCTCGAAGGGGCCGCCGACCCGGCCGTGGTGCGCGCGGAACTCGTCGATGATCTGCTGGTTGAAGTCCTGGACGGAGTGGGTCACTCTCTCTGCTCTCTCTGGTATCCGGTCATTTCCTGGACGACTCAGAGAAAGCGGCGGGCTTCTCGCCCGCCCTGACCTCATTCAGAGGCCGGGCACCCTACTCGCTCACGGCACAAGGCCGACCCGGCAGTCATACACGCACGGTAACGTCCGGGGCATGACCGAGACCACCGAGTTTGCGGACATTCCCACGACCACCCTGGCCGATCTGCTCGGTCGTGACCGGGTCATGGACATGGGGGTCCGGCCGTTGTGGGGGCCGGTGCCGAGGGTCGCGGGCCCGGCATTCACCGTACGGTGCCCTCCCGGCGACAACCTGATGCTGCACGCGGCGATCCACCGGGCACCCGCCGGCTCGGTCATCGTGGTCGAGTCGGGCGACCTCGACCACGCCCTGGCCGGCGGCAACGTGTGCGCGGTCGCGCAGCGGCGGGGGATCGCCGGGTTCGTCCTGGACGGGTTGATCCGCGACCTCGCCGAGGTACGCGAGGCGGCTTTCCCGGTGTTCGCCCGAGGGGTCATTCCGATCCCGGGCACGAAGAAGGCCGTCGTGCCGCTGGGCGGGGGCGTGCGGTGTGGCGGCGTGCGGGTCGAGGCCGGGGACATGGTGGTCGCCGACGAGGAGGGGGTCGTCGCGGTCCCCGCCGCGCGGCGGGCCGACGTCCTCGTCGCCGCCCGCGCCAAGCTGGCGAAGGAGGCGGCCGAGACGCTCGACGCGTGGGAGGCGGCGCATCGGGCCCGTATCGACGAGATCCTCGCGGAGGGCGGGTTCGAGGGGTGAGCGTGCTTCTCTTCCTGGACGTCGACGGGGTGCTGCTGCCGTTCGGGGCGGCGGAGGCGTATTCGCTGTAAGAGCCCGCTTTCCCGTTGCCGGACGCCGTCGCCGGCCATCCGCTGCTGACCCGTGTGGACCCCGCGCTCGGCGCCCGCCTGGCATCGCTGGGCTGTGCGCTGGTGTGGGCCACGACCTGGGGCGAGGACGCCGACGCCGTTCTGGCGCCCTGGCTCGGGCTGCCCCCGCTGCCGCGGGTGGACTGGCCCGACTCGGACGACGACGGAGCGGCCGGCCTGCACTGGAAGACCCGCCCGCTGGTCTCCTGGGCGGCCGGACGGCCGTTCGTCTGGGTCGACGACGAGATCACGGACGCCGACCGGGCCTGGGTGGCGGACCATCATCCCGAGCGGGCACTCCTGCACCGAGTGGATCACCAAGTGGGGCTCACCGAAGGGGACTTCGCTGTGCTGGAGGAGTGGCTGACGAGAGGAGAGCGGTGACCGGACGATATCGAGTGGTCCGCAGAGCCCGCTCCCTCTACGGTCGCCCGCATGGCTGACGAAGGCTTCACCCATCCGCGGCTGGCCGCGATCTACGACGTGCTCGATCCCGATCGCAGCGACCTCGACGCGTATGTCCGCATGGTGGAGGAGTTCGGGGCCCGTCAGGTGCTGGATGTCGGCTGCGGGACAGGGGTGTTCGCGCTGCTGCTCGCCGGTCGGGGCGTCGAGGTCGTCGGGGTGGATCCCGCCCTGGCCTCGCTCGACGTGGCCCGGGGGAAGCCGGGGAGCGAACGGGTGCGTTGGATCCATGGGGACGCGTCCGAACTGCCTCCCGTGCAGGTCGACTTGGTGACCATGACGGCCAACGTCGCCCAGCAGATCGTAGAGGCGGATGCCTGGCGGGACACGCTGCGGGGTGCCTGTGCGGCGCTACGGCCCGGTGGGCGACTGGTCTTCGAGACGCGGGACCCGGTGCGGCGGGCCTGGGAGGAGTGGAACCGGGAGGCGTCGTACGCCGCGACGGAGGTGCCCGGGGTCGGAGTGGTGGAGAGCTGGGTCGAAGTGACCCGCGTGGACGGCCAGTTGGCGACCTTCCGGTGGACCTATGTGTTCGCCTCGGACGGGCAGACGCTGACCTCGGACTCGACGTTGCGCTTCCGGGAGCGGGAGGAGGTCGAGGCGGAACTGGGCAGGCGGGGGTTCGTGGTGGAGGACGTCCGGGACGCGCCGGACAGGCCGGGCAAGGAGCTGGTCTTCGTGGCGCGGCGCCCCTAGGGATGTCACCTGCGCGAGCCCGCCGGTGCCTTCACGCCGAACGGGCGATCGTCCTGGGACGACACCATGGCGCTACGCGTACCGAAGGCGGTACCCCCACCGACGTCACGGAAAGCGTGATCACGGAGTTCGGTGTCGTGCCGGAGCCGGTCGAGGTGAGAGGGACTCAAGACGTTCGCTCACATGGCGGCCGCGGCCCGGGTCGGCTGCAGGTGTTCGCTCCGCTGGAGCGGGACGTGCTGGAGTACGCCGAGGTCATGACCGGCCCCCCGCCGACGAGCTCTCGGCGCGACTGCTCGACCGGCTCGGTCCGGCGGCGCTGGTCGAGCTCACCGTGGTCATCGCCGTCGCCGACCTGGGGGACTGGTGGCTGCCGCGCTCGTCCTGGTCCATGGGGTCGACGTGGTGGCGAAGCTGCTCGCGGGCCAGCCGGGTGGTGACGGCTTCGAGGCGACGGTGTGGCTCAAGGGCGCGCCCGCGGGACGGCTCGACTTCGACGGCGAAGCGGCCGCGGTGAGCCTCGCGGTGGACGGGCGGATCACTCGGATCCACGTGCTGGATGAGGCGGTCTGCCTGGTCCCTCAGGCGAGGTGGGCCATGTGGGTCGGCCAGGCAGGAACCGTCGAGCTCTCGGTAGGTCTCGTGGTCAGCGCTGGAGTCGTGTCGGCAGGGCCACCCAGCGGCGGGGGGCGCGGACGTCGACCGCGTCCCGCCCGTCGCCGATCCGCAGACCGGCCGCGGCGCAGCAGTAGGCGAGGATGTCGGCGCCGTAGGGGAACGCGTGCGCGCGCTGCCAGAAGCGGAAGGTCCAGTAGGCCGCCGGGTCCGAGTCGTGCGGCCCGATGCCGATCTCCTCGGACGCGACGACCTCGCCGTCGCGGGCCAGGGCGCCGAACGTGCCGCCCTTCGGGTTGAAGTACACCCCGTAGGCGGTGGTGCCCGGCGATATCGCCCGCAGCACGGCGTCATCGCTCGGCATGTATCCCTCCTGGGTGATCACACAGCCGCCGGGGGTGCCGTCGACGCCTGTGACGCCCACATAGTGCAGGGACTCGTCGTAGTCGTCCGCGTCGAAGGGCGCGTGGTCCAGGTCGGTCCTCGGGCAGTGCGCGGGATCGGCACCGAGGCGCCGTATCAACTCGTCCTCACCGAGGCCCTGTACGAAGCAGACGCCGAGCCCTTCGGTCCACATCGGCTGGGTGCCGAAGGCCGCGATGAGCGCGTCCGCGGCCTGCTGGGCGGCGACCTCCTCGGACGGCAACTGCACTGCCCCCGGCAGACGTTGGACCAGCGGGGCGAGTGGAGTGGTCAGCAGCAGCCGACCCGGCGACCAGGGTTCCGCCTGCGGTGTCCACACGTCCGCCCCGGCGTCGATCAGTGCGCGCACGGTGGCCTCGTCCATGCTGTGGACGGCGTACCAGAGCGGAGTGTGTCCCTCGTCGTCGCGTACGTCGACGTCCGCGACGTGAGGCAGGAGCGCGGCCACCGCTTCCGCCGAGCCCTGTTCCGCCGTGAGGTGCAGCGGGGTGGTGCCAAGCCAACCGACGCGGGCGTCGGGCGGGGCGCCTCCCGCCAACCGGGCTCCGACCAGGGCCGCGTCGCCCCATTCGCCGTATCCCATGCGCTGCCAGTCGGCCCGCGGTACGTAGCGCTGGCGGGCCTCCTCCGCACGGCGTAGTTCCTCGCGCTGACTTCGGGTGAGGGGTGGTGCCAGAAGCGCCGGCGGTCCGCTGACCTCCATGGTCGCGAACGACGCCGGTGGCGCCTCCTCCGGTGGCTCGAGTCCGGGCCAGATCTCGAACGCCCGGCGTGCGGCGGCACGCAGCGCGTCCGCGTCCACTGTGGTCCGGGTCTCGGGCACGCCCTCGTCCGGCCACTCGACCACCAACTGCGCCTCCCCGGGCGGGGGGAGCTCCGGCAGATACAGGTCGACGTCCGTCTTGAACAGGGATCTGTGGGAGTGGTGCAGGCCCGGATCCAACGGGATCAGCCCGACCGCCTGCTGGGTCGCCGCCTCCCGCACCTCACCCTGCGGTCCTGTGATCGGGATTCCCCGCGTCACCGTGCCGTCCAGCGAGGTCACCCGCCGGCCGTCGGAGAACAGCAGTCCCACCCGCAGCCCGGACTGCCGCCGCCGGCCCCCGCCCTCTCTGCGGACCTTGCGGAACACAGCCAGGTGCAACGTGACCGACCCCGACCACACGGACCACCCCGTCACCAGGACCCGCGCCTCCGCCCCCGCACCGACCACTTCCAGCTGCGGCAAGAGCGCGGGCGCGAACCGGTCGACGGGCGGCGCATACCGTCCCTCGTCCTCTCCCGGCGGCGATAACCGCAGCAGCACGGCCTGCTCGACGGCCGGTTCCTCAGCAAGCACCAGATCGTCAAAGAACCCCATGCGCCGAGCGTCGCACACGCCACTGACAACGCCCGGCGCCCCGGGATCAGCCGCTTGATGCGGAGCCGGTCGGTCCGCGGGGGGCGGCTGCTCGCGGGCCCGACCCGGCCCCATGCTTCACGTCAGGTCAGGGCGAGAACGCAGAACTCGTGGCCCTCCGGGTCGCAAAGACACGTCCACGGAACGTCACCCTGACCGAGGTCGAGGTCGGTGGCGCCCAGGGCACGCAGCCGGGCCACCTCCGCGGCCTTGTCGTCACCGGGGTACGGCAGCAGGTCGAGATGGACGCGGTCCGGCACGGTCTTCACGCCGGGAGTACGGAGGAACTCGAGATAGGGCCCGGTCCCCGCGGCGGAACGCAACACCGCCTGGTCGTCGGTCACTTCGTGCACGGTCCAGTCCATCGCCTCGCCCCAGAACCGGGCCATGGCCCGCGGATCCACGCAGTCCACCACCACGGCGGCGATCGGCCCGGTGTCCCGGTAGACCTCCCGGGGCTCCAGCACGCAGAACTCGTTGCCCTCGGGGTCGGCGAGGACCGTCCACGGCACGTCGCCCTGACCGACGTCGGCGGGCGTCGCTCCCAGCGCCTTGAGCCGCGCGACCAGCTCCGCCTGATGGGCGGTGGACGTGGTGGCGATGTCGAGATGCAGACGGTTCTTCGTCGCCGTCTTGGCTTCCGGGACGGGAACGACGTCGATCCCGAGGGCGACCGGGTCCGGCCACACGAGGCCGCCCGCGGGGCCGACGTAGGTGGTCACACCGGGACGGTAAGCACTCCAGCCGAGCGCCTCCGCCCAGAACCGTCCGACCGCCGACGCGTCAACAGCCTTGATGTTCACCTGAACCGGTCGCAGCGCCATGGCGACGATCCTATGCACCGCCCCGAAAACGGCTCCGTGTCCAAGCCACGTCAGGACTGCGCGGTCCGGAACGCGAGATACCGACTGAAGGCTTCGTGGCTGTCGGGGGTGAAGCGCCACTCCGACAGGGCCGAGCCGAGCTCCGGCTCGGTCAACCAGTCGTGCCAGGCGACCTCATCGGGACTGGGGACCACGGCGTCCGGCACCACGGCTTCGTGCACGCCGAGCCAGTGAGGGCTCAAACCGCTGCGGTTGATGAAGGTGAACAGCAGGCGCGGCAGCACCCGGATGCCCAGCTCTTCGTCCAGCTCCCGCGCGGCGGCCTGTTCATAGGACTCACCGGCGGCCGCGGCGCCACCGACCACGACCTCATGGAGCCCGGGGAAGCGCGACACCTGTTCCGACCGCCGGTGCACGAGGATCCGGTCACGGTCATCACGACACAGCGTCACGGCGACCCGATGCAGCCAGCCCTCCCGGACGGCCTGCCGACGGCTGACCACCCCCAGCACGCGATCCTGACCGTCGACACGTTCCACCCATTCATCCACGACGCACACCTTGGCAGAGCCCACCGACAACGCCATGTCCCGAGCTGGCGGGCGCCCGCCGGGAAGCACCTCACGGAGCCAAGCACCTCACGAAGCCAAGCACCTCACAGAGCCCTGGCAGGGCGTCCGAGGGTCGGCGCCTTCGTGCTCTGATCCCGTGGACCAGGTCGAGGTCACAGCAGTCGGTCGACCAGCCCGTCGACGTAGTCCGGGGTGAGCGGGCCCACGCCGAGCAGGACGCGGACATACATCGGGGCCAGGATGTGGTCCAGCACGCCGAACGCGTCGGGTGCGTGCTCGCCGCGTTCGCGGGCGCGGTCGAGCATGGACTGCAGTTGCCGGGTGCGTTCGGCGAGGAGGTCGTCACCTGCCTGCCGGCCCTGCTGACCGCTGCTCGACAGGGCGACGGCCAGGCGCAGCAGCGCCAAGCCGTCGGGTCCGGTGATCTCGCGGGCCACTTGGGCCGCGTAAGTGCGCAGGTCACCGGCCAGGCTCCCGGTGTCGGGCATCGGCGACCGTTCATTGAGGCGGGTGAGCGCCACGTCGGTGAGCAGGTTTTCCAGGCTGCCCCACCGGCGGTAGATGCTGCTGTCGGCCACGCCCGAGCGGGCCGCGACGTCGCCGACGGAGAACTTGCCGTAGCCGCGCTCGCTGATCAAGTCGGTGACGGCCTGGTGCACCGCCGCGCCGACGCGGGCGCCGCGCCCGCCGGGTCGCCGGGCTCGCTGTCGCTCCTCCATGCATTCACCTTAACGCAGTTGGGGCTTGCGTTTGCGGGAGAGTCTCCTTACAGTCACCTAACGCAGTCATTGACTGCGTTAGGGCGCCCAGGGGCTGACCGCGTCGGCCGTGGAGAGGCGCAACCACCGAGGGAGAGGAATCCGCATGGCTGCATCGCCTGCGGCCTTAGGCAGTCGACCGAACCGGGCTGTGCTGCTCACGGTGACCTGCCTGGGTCAATTCATGGTGCTGCTCGACAACACGATTGTCGGAGCAGCGCTGCCCGATATGCAGCACCGGCTGCACACTCAGCTGACCGGTCTGCAGTGGATCGTCGACGCGTACGTGCTGCTGGTCGCCATGCTGCTGCTGTCCGGCGGTATCTTCGCCGACCGGTTCGGCCGCAAGCGGGTGTACCTGACCGGCGTGACGGTGTTCACCGCCGCATCGCTGCTGTGCAGCCTCGCGCCCACGGTCGGCTGGTTGATCGCCGGCCGGATGCTGCAGGGCATCGGGGCCGCGGCGCTGAGCCCCGCCTCGCTGGCCCTGCTCGCCGCCGCGTATCCCGTGCCGCAAGAACGAATGAAGGCGATCGGGCTGTGGGCCGGATTCAGCGGAATCGGTCTGGCCGCAGGCCCCGTGGCCGGCGGCGTGCTGACGGATGCCTTCGGCTGGCCCGCCATCTTCCTGGTCAATCTGCCCATCGGCGTGGTCCTCCTGCTGGTCGGACTGCGCAGCCTTGAAGAGGCCCGCAATCCGAGCGCCCCCGCGATCGACATCCCGGGGACGGTGCTGTCCGCTCTGGGGGTGGGGGCGCTGACCTACGGGCTGATCGAGGGTGGCGCCCGCGGCTGGACGTCCCCGGTGATCCTGGGCAGCTTCACCGCCGCGGTGATCCTCCTCGCCGCCTTCGTCGCTGTCGAGGCGCGTCGTGCCGCTCCGATGCTGCCGCTGTGGCTGTTCCGGCAGCGGCTGTTCACCGTGTCGAACACCGCCATGGTCGTGGTGGGGTTCGCGCTCATGGGCTCGTCGTTCTTCTTCTCCCAGTTCTTCGTGTACGTCCAGGGCAGCTCGATCCTGCGCGCCGGCCTGCAGACCCTTCCCACCTCACTCGCCATGGTGATCGTCAGCCCGTTCGCGGGCCGGCTCGCCGCCCGGTACGGCTTCCGAGTCGTGGTGACCATCGGCCTGGCCCTGGCCGGAGGAGGGCTGCTTGCGCTGGGCATGGTGCACGCCGATACCGGTTACGGGAACGTGTGGTGGCGGCTGGGAGTCGTCGGCATCGGCTTCGCCCTGACCATGTCCCCGCTGACGGGAGCCGCCATCCAGGCAGTCAGCCCGCAGGAAGGCGGCCTCGCATCAGGCATCAGCAGCACCACTCGGCAGATCGGCGCGGTGCTCGGCGTGGCGGTACTCGGAGCCGTCGTCCGCACCCGGCAATCCGGCGGCGCCTCCTTCGAGACCGGTCTCGACAGCGCCTTCCTCGCTGCCGGCACCGTCACTTTGGCCACCGCCGTGCTCACCGGGCTGTGGCTGGCGAGGTCCGGGCCGGCGGAAGGCTCGGCGGTGCCGCACCGTTCCACCGATCCAGATGCGGTCACCACCTCGAACAGCCGTTGACGGCGACACCGACCTTGGCGGGGAGACGTCCCGCCGGATGATCCGCACCCGACAGGCAGGAGACCGCTCCGCCGTCCGAGTGGCGTGGCGCACTATTGCAAGCGGCTGCTTGCAATAGTTAGCGCGGGTGGTGCACAGTGGACGCATGGCATCGCTCAACGTCGGCAATCTCGGTGACTATCTGCGTGAGCAGCGGCGCACTGCGCAGCTGTCGCTCAGGCAGCTCGCCGATGCCGCCGGGGTGTCCAATCCGTATCTGAGCCAGATCGAGCGCGGGCTGCGCAAGCCGAGCGCGGAGGTGTTGCAGCAGGTCGCCAAGGCCCTGCGGATCTCCGCCGAGACGCTGTACGTGCGGGCCGGCATCCTCGACGCCGAGCGGGACCGGGACGACGTGGAGACGCGTGCGGTCATCCTCGCCGATCCCACGCTCAACGAGCGGCAGAAGCAGGTGCTGCTCCAGATCTACGAGTCCTTCCGCAAGGAGAACGGCTTCGAGATCGCCCCGCCGGACGCGGCTCCCGCGCCGGGCGACGGGCAGAGCGACCGCCCGGACGACCGTACGGGCGACAGTACGGCGGACGCCCCGGAGGACCTTCGGGACGGCGACGTCCCGGACGGCACCGCGATACGGGCGGCCCGCCGGCCCCGCAAACCCCGCACCACCCGCAAGCCCCCCAAGACCGACGGCAGCGACGCCGACCCGCAGCAGACGGCCAGTTGAGCCCGACACGGCTCAACCCGGCCCGGCACACGCCGAACCGCGCCGCGGGACCCAAAACCCTCATCTGAACGCGACCCGGGAGGACCATCACCATGGCCATCACCGACGACATCCGCAAGGCCGTCAAGGACCCGACCCCGCTCTACTTCCTCGCCGGCGCCGGTGACCTGGCCTTCCAGGAGGCCAAGAAGGTTCCCGGGCTGGTGGAGCAGCTGCGCGCCGAGGCGCCGGCCCGTATCGAGGCCGTACGCGGCACCGACCCCAAGGCGGTCCAGGAGAAGGCCCAGGCCCGTGCCAAGGAGGCCGGCGCCAAGGTCAAGGAGACGCAGGAGACCCTGCAGTCCAAGGTCGGCGAGTTCATCACCAGTCTCGACGGTGACCTGAAGAAGCTCGGCACCACGATCGACGCGGACCTGAAGAAGCTCGGCGAGTCCGCCCAAGACCTCGCCCTGCGCAGCGTCGGCGTCGCCGCCGAGTACGCCGTCAAGGCCCGCGAGACCTACGAGAAGGTCGCCGAGCACGGCGAGCAGGCCGTCAGGACCTGGCGTGGCGAGGCCGCCGAGGAGATCGAGGAACTGGCCATCGTCGTCGAGCCGAGCGCCGAGTCGGCCGAGGTCAAGGACCAGGCGCCCGTGACCCCGGTTGCGACCCCGGCCGCGAAGCCGGTCACGCCCGCCGCGGCGGCCCCGGCGACGAAGACGGCGACCGCCAGCACCGCCAAGAAGACCACGCCGCGCAAGACCACCACGGCGAAGAAGACCCCGCCCGCCAAGTAAGGCACCGCGGGACAGTTCACGGCGACGGGCCGGGCACTTACCGAGTGCCCGGCCCGTTGTGCGGGTAGCGACCTTGCGGGAACGGGTACGGTGACCGCGTAATCGCGAATTGACGAGCCGAGTCGGGTGGTGGACGTTGTGCTGATGCAGGGGTTCGCAGGCTTCATGTGGCTGCTGAGCATGGCCCTGATCGTTTTCAGCGGCTTCGCGCTCTTCGACGCGGCCATCCGCCGTGAGGACGCCTACCGCGCGGCCGACAAGAAGACCAAGCCCTTCTGGCTGATCATCCTCGGGCTCGCCTTCGTGGTGAACCTGATCTTCAACATCCTGTCGTTCCTGCCGATCATCGGTCTCGTCGCGACGATCGTCTACATGGTCGACGTACGCCCGGCGATCCGAGCCCTCCCGGGTGGCGGCCGCAGCGGCCGGGGCAGGGGTTCGAGCAGTGACGGCCCTTACGGCCCGTACAACGGGGGCCGCTAGAAGCGCGTCCCTCAGGGGCAGGAGTGCGGGGCCGTAGCGAGGTGCGGCTCCGCCGCGTGGGCGTGGGCGCCGTCGCCCGGGCCGCTACCACCTCCGTGGGCGGCCGACTCCGGCAGGCACCTCGGCATCCACTTCCGCGAGCCCCGCTCGACCGTCACGCCTCCCGGTCGAGGAGCAGTACCGCCACGTCGTCCGCCAACTCGCCGCCGTTGAGCGACCGCACCTCGTTCACCGCCGCCCGCAGCAGTGCCTCCCCCCGCAGCCCCTCGGACAGCTGGCGACGGATCATCGACACCATGCCGTCCTGTCCCAGCCGCTCCCCGCCGTCCCCGACACGGCCCTCGATCAGCCCGTCGGTGTAGAGCATCAGACTCCACTCGGCTCCCAGCTCCACCTGCATCCGAGGCCAGCGAGCCCCCGGCAGCAGACCCAGCGCGGGCCCGTTGTTGTCGTACGGCAGCAGTCGCGCGGGCCGCCCCGGCCGGGCCACCAGCGGTGACGGATGCCCGGCGAGACACAGCCCCGCCCGCCGTCCGTCCGGCGCGATGTCCACCGTGCACAGCGTCGCGAAGATCTCGTCGTCGGAGCGCTCGTGCTCCAGCACCTCCTGCAGCGTGCCGAGCAGCTCGTCCCCGCAGAGCCCCGCCAGGGTCAGCGCACGCCAGGCGATCCGCAGCTCCACGCCGAGCGCCGCCTCGTCGGGGCCGTGCCCGCAGACGTCACCGATCATCGCGTGCACGGTTCCGTCGGGGGTGCGTACGACGTCGTAGAAGTCACCGCCGAGCAGCGCGCGCGAGCGGCCCGGCCGGTACCGCGCGGCGAACCGCAGCGACGACCCCTCCAGCAGCGGTGTGGGCAGCAGCCCGCGCTCCAGACGCCGGTTCTCCTGCGCCCGTACCCGTCCCTCGGCGAGTCTGCGCTCCGCCGTGTCGGAACGTTTCCGCTCGACCGCGTACCGGATCGCCCGGCTCAGCAGCCGGCTGTCCAGCTCGTCCCGGAAAAGATAGTCCTGGGCACCCACCCGCACAGCCTCCGCACCGCGCTCGGCGTCGCCGGACGCGGTGAGGGCGAGGACGGCGTGCCGGGGCGCGAGCTCCAGGACATGACGGAGTACGGCGAGCTCGTCGTCGTCATCCAGGCGGCCGGACGCGGGCAGCGCGAGGTCGAGCAGGATGCAGTGCACGTCGTCCGTGAGCAGCCGCTCCGCCTCGGTGAGGTTGCGGGCGGTGCGGACGCGGATCGGCTTGCCGGCCGAGTCGAGGAGTTCGGGCACGACCGTGGACCCGCCGGGATCGTCCTCGATCACCAGCAGGCTCAGTTGGGTGGCGGCGTTGTTGTCGACCGTGGCTTCCTTGCGCGGGGCTTCCTTGGAGGGGTCGTCCTGGGGTACGGCCGGCGCCTGACCACTTTCCACGGCCGGGATCGCTCGCTGCCGCGGTATGGGTACGGGCATGGTCTCGGATTCCTTCCCTCCCCCCGAGGGCATGGTGGAGCGAGGGGTCTCGATCCACCGACGGGGACCATAGCGGGTGCCGGGCCGGGAAAGGAATGGCGTAAGACACGCTGCTTGGCCGGTAGCCGCTGTCATATGCCGCGTTATCCACCGCAGTTGGACAGGTGGCGGGTGTCGCGGGGATGACGAACGTCACGTTCCCGGCAGGTTTGCGGAGGCGTCAGGCGTGCCCCGCATCACATGCCCCAGGTCTCACTCGGTCGCCCGGCGACGCTCACGCGTCGGGCCGCACGACTCCGAGTATCGGCATCGAACCCGCCCCGGCGATCGTCACCGTCCGTCCGGGACGCGGCGCGTGCACGATCGCGCCGTCGCCGAGGTACATCGCCACATGGCTGGCGTCGTCGAAGTAGATGATGAGGTCGCCGGGCCGCATGTCCTTGACGTCGACGTGCTCGAGCTGCTTCCACTGCTCCTGCGAGGTGCGCGGAATGGGCTTGCCGGCGCTCGCCCAGGCCTGTGAGGTCAGTCCGGAGCAGTCGTACGAGTCCGGGCCCTCGGCGCCCCATTCGTACGGTTTGCCGATCTGGGACGTCGCATAGGCGACGGCGGTCTTCCCGGCCGCGCTCGCCCTGCCGCCGATCTCGTCGAGGACGCCGGAGTCCAGCCAGGCGGTCTGCGCCTGGTGGGCGGCCTGTTCCTCCAGTTCGGCGAGGCGCTTCTTCTCCTTCTCCTCCAGCTGGGACTCGAGCTTCTCGGCCGCCGCGATCTGCTGCTCGACCCTCTTCTTGGCGGTCGCCTTCGCCTTGCGGTTCGCCTCCAGCTTGGTCCACTGGGCGGAGGCGTCTTCGGCGTACTGCTTCAAGTCCTGCTGGGTTTGGGTCAGTTCCGCGATGAGCGACCTGGTGGCGCGCTGGCCCTGGAGGATGCGGCCGGTGCCGTCCAGGAACTCCTGCGGATCGTCGCTCAGCACCAGCTGGGCCCCGTCCGGCAGGCCGTTGGTGCGGTACTGGGCGGCGGCCGCGGCGCCCGCGCGGGCCTTCAGCTTCTTCAGCTTCTCCTGGCCCTTGACGATCTTCTGGGCCAGCGCGACGATCTGCGCCGACTGCCGCTCGGCCTTCTCCTCGGCGGCGTTGTAGGCGTCGGTGGCGACGGCCGCGTCGTGGTAGAGCGCGTCGAGCTGTTTGCGTACGGCTTCGATGTCCTTGTTGGTCACGGCGGTCGGCGAAGCCGTGGGGGTGGGGGTGGGGGTCGGACTCGGGGCGGCGAAGGCGGTGCCCGGTGCTGCCAGCACGGCCACCGCGCCGATCACGGTCACGGCCGTAGCGATCAGACCGCGCTTGCCCGTCCCCATACCCTTGCCCCCAAAGCTGATTTACCGTCAGTAACTTACGGCGCTCGGGGGATCGTGCCACGTCATGGCCGAAAGCGACAGAGGCAGGCCTTCCTGGCGCATCTCTTCGCGTCCTGGCACTTCCCGGTGCATCCCCCTCTCCCCGCCCCCCGAAGACGATCTCCCCGCCTTTGTGACGTACGACTCACAGAGATCGTTCCCGACGGGTGCCCCCGGAGCGGTTTCAGCCGTACGGCGGGCCGGTGTTGACGTGACCGGGGCGGGGCGGGGCGGTGATGTGAGCAGCGTTCTGTGCGGCGCGTGGGTGTTGGTGTGCGCAGCCGACGGGTGGTGATGGGGTGGCCCCGCCGCCGGGTGCACCGGCGTTCGTGCGTGCGGCATGCCGAGCGGTGCGCGGGTGTTCGTGTGAGCTGCGTTCTGCGCGGAACGGAGGTGTTGGAGCGAGTGGCACCCTGCGGGGTGCATCGGCGTTCGTGTTGGCGGTACTTCGAGCGGTGCGTGGGTGTTGGTGCGAGCGGCGCTCTGCGCGGCCGGCGCCGGTGGTGACGTGGGCGGGACCCTGCCGGGTGCACCGGAGTTGACGCGAGCGGCGTGCCGAGCGGCGCGCCGGACTTCACGGGGCCGCCGCCCCTCCCGGTGGAGACGAAGGAGGCACCGTCCGAGCCGGAGGGCAGACAGACGTCGCCGTCCCCGTGTCCACGCGACCGCACCCCCCGTGCAGCCCCGCAGTTCACATGACGCAAACCCCCTGCGGTGCCCCGGACTTCACGCGCCCGCCACCCCCTGCGGTGTCCCGGACTTCACGCGACCGAAACCCCCCGCGGTGCCCCGGACTTCATGTGCCCGCCACCCCCTGCGGTGTCCCGGACTTCACGCGACCGAAACCCCCCGCGGTGCCCCGGACTTCACGTGATGCACGCCCCCTGCGGTGCCGCGGACTTCATGTGCCCGCCACCCCCTGCGGTGCCGCGGACTTCACGCAACCGAACCCTCCGCGGTGCCGCGGACTTCACGCGACCGAACTCCCCGCGGTGCCCCGGACTTCACGCGCCCGCCACCCCCTGCGGTGTCCCGGACTTCACGCGACCGAAACCCCCCGCGGCGCCAACGCCCCCCACCCCACCGTCACTTCCCCCTGCCGCCACCGTGAAGGCCCGTCCATCACCGGCCAGTCGGTCGTCAGGTGCCGCGCGGTGCGGATCCACCGCTGTCGGGCGCCGTACGAGGCGTAGGGCGCGGCGGCCGCCCAGGCGCGGTCGAAGTCGCGGAGGAAGGAGTGCACCGGCTCGCCCGGTACGTTGCGGTGGATCAGTGCCTTCGGCAGTCGTTCGGCGAGGTCGGAGGGGCGATCCAGCGAGCCCAACCGGGTCGCGAAGGTGACCGTCCGCGGCCCCTCCGGACCGAGTGCGACCCACACATGCCGGCGTCCGATCTCGTCGCAAGTGCCCTCGACGAGCAGCCCGCCGCGCGACCCCCGCGCCGGGTCGGCCGGAGCCAGCCGGGCACACAGCCGCTCCCATACGCCGGCCACCTCGCCCTCGTCGTACTGGCGCAGCACATTGGCCGCCCGGATCAGCAGCGGTCGTCGGGGGAGCGGGATCTCGAACCCGCCGTGCCGGAAGACGAGCCCCTCGCGTTCGTACGGCTTCGCGGCCGCCACCCGGGCCGGTTCGATCTCGACGCCGACCACGCGCGTGCGGGGCGCGTTCTCGCGGAGCCGGGCGAGCAGTTCCACGGCGGTCCAGGGCGCGGCACCGTACCCGAGGTCGACGGCAACCGGGTCGGCGGCGCGGCGCAGCTCGGTGCCGTGCGTCGCCGCGATCCAGCGGTCCATGCGGCGCAACCGGTTGGGGTTGGTCGTCCCGCGCGTGACCGTGCCCACAGGGCGGGACGCGGCGCGGGATGTCATGCCTAAGAGGGTATGCGGCGGGGACCCGGCTCACCGCGGGCGAGCCGTCCCCCGCACCATCGCGCCGCCCCCGCATCGCACGGCCCTCACCACACCGCACCCTCACCCCACCCGGCACGGCTGACGCACCCACTCGTCGAACGGTTGAGCGACCCCCGGTAATACCTCGGCAAAAACCACCCCGCCCGGAATGGGAATGCCACCCTCCGGTGTTGCCTCCCTCGGAGGGGCTCCACGCCCTCCGTCCGGCATGCCCGCTGCAAGGAGGAACGCCACGTGAGCCAGTACGTCAGCAGGCTCCAGCGTCGCTCCCAGGCCGCACCGCACCGGTTGCGCCTGCACCGCCGCCCCCGCCGCGTCGCCATGCTCTCCGTGCACACCTCACCGCTCCACCAGCCCGGCACCGGCGACGCGGGCGGCATGAACGTCTACATCGTGGAGCTCGCGCAGCGCCTCGCCGCGATCAACATCGAGGTCGAGATCTTCACGCGCGCCACGACGGGCGGCCTCCCGCCCACCGTCGAGATGGCCCCCGGCGTCCTGGTCCGCCACATCGACGCGGGCCCCTACGAGGGCCTCAACAAAGAAGACCTCCCCGCCCAGCTGTGCGCCTTCACGCACGGCGTGATGCAGGCCTGGGCCGGTCACCGCCCCGGCTACTACGACCTGGTCCACTCGCACTACTGGCTCTCCGGCCACGTCGGCTGGCTCGCCGCCCAGCGCTGGGGCACCCCCCTCGTGCACGCCATGCACACCATGGCCAAGGTCAAGAACGCCAACCTCGCCGACGGCGACACCCCCGAGCCCGCCGCCCGCGTCATCGGCGAGACCCAGATCGTCGCCGCCGCCGACCGCCTCATCGCGAACACCGCCGAGGAGCGCGAGGAACTCGTGCACCACTACGCCGCCGACCCCGCCAAGGTCGCCGTCGTCCACCCCGGTGTGAACCTCGAGCGCTTCCGCCCGGCGGACGGCCGTGCGGCGGCCCGAGCCCGTCTTGGTCTGCCCCAGGACGCCCTGATCCCCCTCTTCGCGGGCCGCATCCAGCCCCTGAAGGCCCCGGACATCCTCCTGCGGGCCGTGGCGGTCCTGCTCGACCAGCGCCCCGACCTGCGCTCCCGCATCCTCGTCCCGGTCGTCGGCGGCCTCAGCGGCAGCGGCCTGGCCAAACCCGAGGGCCTGCAGAAACTGGCGTCCCGCCTCGGTATCGCGGATGTCGTACGGTTCCACCCGCCCGTCGGCCAGGAGCAGCTCGCCGACTGGTTCCGGGCCGCGTCCGTGCTGGTCATGCCCTCCTACAGCGAGTCCTTCGGTCTGGTCGCCATAGAGGCCCAGGCGGCCGGCACCCCGGTGCTCGCGGCGGCGGTCGGCGGGCTGCCGGTGGCCGTGGCCGACGAACGGACCGGGTTCCTCGTACGCGGACATGATCCGGCCGCCTACGCGCGCGTGCTGCGCGACTTCGCTGACAACCCGGCCCTCACGCCCAGCATGGGCGAGGCGGCCGCCCGGCACGCCCAGTCCTTCGGCTGGGACACCGCGGCGGCGGCGACGGCGGACGTGTACGTGGCCGCGGCGCAGTCGTACCGGCGTCACGTACGCTCGCTCCATGGCTGAGGCAGAGAAGGCAGCGCAGGTCATCGAGGGTGTCCTCAAGGACGCCGAGGTCGAGTGGGAGAGCCCCGCACCCGGCAACTACGTCGTCCAGCTCCCCGGCACCCGCAAGCTGAAGACGACCGTCTCGCTCCTCGTCGGCCGCCACTCCCTCTCCCTGAACGCCTTCGTCATCCGCCACCCCGACGAGAACGAACCCGGCGTCCACCGCTGGCTCCTGGAGCGCAACCTCAAGCTGTACGGCGTGAGTTACGCCGTCGACCGGCTCGGTGACATCTACGTCGCCGGCAAGCTCCCCCTCGCCGCGGTCACCGCCGACGAGGTCGACCGCCTCCTCGGCCAGGTCCTGGAGGCGGCCGACGGCAGCTTCAACACCCTGCTGGAGCTGGGTTTCGCCACCGCGATCCGCAAGGAGTACGAGTGGCGGGTGGCCCGGGGCGAGTCGACGCGCAACCTGGACGCGTTCGCGCACCTGACCGAGCGCTCGCAGGACTGAAGCAGCGCCCGCGGCCTACGACCCGCTGGGCGGCAGGGAGTCGGTCGGCTGCGGGTCGTCGGTCGGCTCGTGGCTCTCGCCGGGATCCCCGGGCGTGCCAGGCTTGTCCAGCTGATCCGCCATGGCCCGTAGCGCGTCGGCCAGTTCCTTCTTGGTCGGCAGCTCGTCGACCTTCCTGTCGAGCTCGGCGATACGCCGGTTGAGCTCCTCCAGCTCGCTCGGTGCGGAGGGTTGCGCGGTGGGCTCCTCGGTGGGTTCGTCCGGGGAGGTGGGGCTCAGGCTGGGGTCGATGCCCCCGGTGGTGCCGCCGTCGCCGCCACCGCTGCCGCCGACCGTGCCTTCGTCCGGCGGGACGCTGGCCGACACGCTCGGCTCGGCGCCGGGCTCGTCGTCCGAGCTCGCGGCGATGGCGCCACCCACGCTGAGGGCGACCAGGGCGGCCGCACCCGCGACGGCCACGGAGAGACGTCTGAACGGTAAGGAGTTCTGTCTGTCATCCATGCCGGGGACGCTAACCCGCGCCGATCACCGGACGGATGCCTTCCGTCGATCTCCCGACGCCGGTGCGATAGCGCCCCGGCGTCACTCCCACCAGCCGCTTGAAGTGCCGGGTGAGATGGGCCTGGTCGTGGAAACCGGTGAGCGCGGCGACCTCGGCGGGACCGCGCCCGGCGAGCAGCAGACGCCGGGCCCGGTCGACACGGCGGGAGGTGAGGTACTGGTGCGGCGCGATGCCGTAGGCGGCACTGAACGCCCGGACGAGATGCGCCGGATGAGCCTGTACGACCCCTGCCGCCTCCTCCAGCGACAGCCCCTCCACGACCCGCGCGTCGAGGAGCTCGCGCAGCCGGCGGGCGAGGACGGGGTCGCGGCGCGCGGGCCCGTCGTACAGCGGCGGCCGCAGGAGGGTCCTGAGCCGGTCGCCGATGAGCGTCAGCCTGCTCTCCGCCTCGAACTCCTCGCCGGGCCTGGTCAGCGCCGTGTGCAACTGCCCCACCCGCTGCCGCAGTACGGGATCACGCAGATCGGGACCGTCGACGGCGGGCCCGATGAGCTCGTGGCCGAGGTGGGTGTGGTCGAGGTAGAGAACCCGCTTGCGGAAGCCGCCGGGTGTGGCGGGCGAGCCGTTGTGCGGGACGTGCGGCGGCAGCAGCGACACGGTGTCGTCCGGCGTGCCGTGCTCATGCCGGTCGAGGTCGTACCGTACGGCCCCGTCGTCCACGATGAGCAGCGTCCACGCCTCGTGGACGTGCATCGGATACGCGTACTCCGTGAAGTGGGCGTGGAAGACCTCGGTGACGCCCGGGACGGTGGGACGCCACGCGGTGACGTTCTCCCGGGTGGCCATGCAAAGAACGTACAAGACGAGGTCGTACGACGCCCGGCAGTCTCATTCCATGAGTACTGAACCCATCCGCTTCGACACCAAGATCGCCGTCCTGCTGCGTGAGGACCTGGAGACCTGGCAGCGCCTGAACGTCACCGCGTTCCTCGTCAGCGGTCTGAGCACCCAGGCCCCCGAGGTGCTCGGCGAACCGTACGAGGACGCCGACGGTGTGCCCTACCTGCCGATGTTCCGGCAGCCCGTGCTGGTCTTCGAGGGCACGAAGGAGACGCTGACGGCGGCCCACGCGCGCGTGCTGTCCCGTTCGCTGCCGCGCGCGCTCTTCACGAGCGACCTCTTCGCGACGGGCAACGACCGGGACAACCGCGCGGCGGTACGGGCGGTGTCGACGGGGGACCTGGACCTGGTGGGACTCGCGGTCCACGGGCCGCGCAACGCGGTGGACAAGGTGCTCAAGGGCGCGCGGATGCATCCCTGACGGGACGGGCGGTCGACTCGACGGGTCAGGCGGGGCTGACCTCGGTGGCGGCGGACTTCTCGAACTTCTCCGACTCCTCGGACTTCTCGGTTACGGCGGTCTCGGCGGCCGTCGCCGCGGACAGGTGCCGCATCAGTGCCGCGTACCCCACCGCCGCCACCGTTCCGACGACCGCACACAGCCCCCACAGCCATTCCGCCCCGAACCGGTCGATGACGAAACCGGACATCAGGGGCGCCACGAGGGCGGCGACCGACCAGGACAGCGTGTACATGCCCTGGTAGCGGCCGCGGCCGTGGGCGGGGGAGAGGCGGACGACGAGCCCGGTCTGGGTGGGCGCGTTGATCATCTCGCCCAGGGTCCACACGCACACGGTGAGGGCGAAGAGGCCGACGGACCCGGCGAAGGCGGTGAGTCCGAAGCCGTATCCCGCGAGCAGGGACGAGACGACGAGGAGCCGTTGGGGATCCCGGTCCTGGATGAAACGGGTCACCGGGATCTGCAGCGCGACGATCAGGACGCCGTTGAGGGCGATGGCCAGTCCGTAGTCGGCGGGCGTGAACCCCGCCTCGCCCATCGCGACGGGCAGCCCGATCGACCCCTGCTGGAAGATGACGGCGACCAGGAAGGACAGCCCCACGACGCTCATGAACCGCCCGTCGCGCAGGACGGTGCCGAGGCGGACGTCGTCGGTCGTGGCGGTGGCCTTCTCCGTCCCGGGCCGGGACTCGGGCAGCTTGAGGAAGACGACGACCGCGCAGACGGCGGTCATCCCGGCCTCGATCAGGAAGCCCGCGAGATAGCTGTACTCGGCGATGAACCCGGCGCCCATGGAGGAGACGGCGAAACCGAGGTTGATGGCCCAGTAGTTGAGTGAGAAGGCCCGGATCCGGTCCTCGGGCCGCACGATGTCGGCCATCATCGCCTGCACGGCCGGCCGGGAGGCGTTGGAGGCCATGCCGACCAGGAAGGCGACGGCGGCGATGGCGACGGGGTGGTGCATGAACCCGAGCAGCGCCACGGAGGCGGCGGTGGCGGACTGCGCGACGAGGAGGGTGGGCCGCCGCCCGAGCCGGTCGGTCATCACCCCCGCCCCGATCGACGAGACCACTCCGCCCAGCCCGTGCAGCGAGGCGACGAGACCGGCGTAGGAGGCGGAGTAGCCGCGGTCGAGGGTGAGATAGAGGGCCATGAAGGTGGCCACGAAGGCACCCAGGCGGTTGACGAGGGTGCTGGTCCACAGCCACCAGAACTCGCGGGGGAGCCCGGAGACGGTTTCGCGGGTGGCGCGTCTCAGGGTGGCGAGTGGCATGGCAGGTCCCCCGTTTGTGTAAGTGGCTCGGACGGCGAGCACAACTTACGAACCCGAGGTGGCCGGGGGCCACTCAATTAACAGATCCCGTCAACCGTCCGTCTGTCGAGCGGGCACCACCCGGACCGAAGGCGTGGATTACGCTCATACGCATGGCCGACGCACCGTACAAGCTGATCCTCCTCCGCCACGGCGAGAGCGAATGGAACGCGAAGAACCTGTTCACCGGCTGGGTGGACGTCAACCTCAACGAGAAGGGCGAGAAGGAGGCAGTCCGCGGCGGCGAACTCCTGAAGGACGCCGACCTCCTCCCCGACGTGGTCCACACGTCCCTCCAGAAGCGCGCGATCCGCACCGCCCAGCTCGCGCTGGAGTCCGCGGACCGCCACTGGATCCCGGTCCACCGCAGCTGGCGCCTGAACGAGCGCCACTACGGCGCCCTCCAGGGCAAGGACAAGGCCCAGACCCTCGCGGAGTTCGGCGAGGAGCAGTTCATGCTGTGGCGCCGCTCCTACGACACCCCGCCGCCCCCGCTCGAGGACGGCACGGAGTTCTCCCAGTCGGACGACCCGCGCTACGCCACGATCCCCCCGGAGCTCCGCCCCCGCACGGAGTGCCTGAAGGACGTCGTCGTCCGCATGCTCCCGTACTGGTACGACGGCATCGTCCCGGACCTCCTCGCCGGCCGCACGGTCCTGGTCGCGGCCCACGGCAACAGCCTCCGCGCCCTGGTCAAGCACCTGGACGGCGTCTCCGACACCGACATCGCGGGCCTGAACATCCCGACGGGCATCCCCCTGTACTACGAACTCGACGCGTCCTTCAAGCCGGTGACCCCGGGCGGCAAGTACCTGGACCCCGAGGCGGCCGCGGCGGCCATCGAGGCGGTCAAGAACCAGGGCAAGAAGAAGTAGGTCTGATGATCATGCCTCCCATCTGCGCATACGGTGCGGATGGGAGGCATTTTCATGTGCTGGGACCTCACGTTCCCATTGTGGGTTAGCCCCGCTACGACGACGGAAGGATGCGGACATGCCCAAGCCGACGAGCTTTACCGCGTGGTTGCAGACCCATGCCGATCAGCGCAACGCCATCGGGGATCTCGCTCGGGATGTCTCCACTGATCCGGACTGGCCCTCCCACAAGGGAAGGCAGGGCCAGCTTGACTACCTTGAAGAGTGCGGTGCCATTGATGCGGCTATCGAGACGCTCGAACGCGCCTGGGCGCAGTACGAGGCATACCGGGCAGCGCAGGGCGATGGCTGAGCGGCCGGGAAGCTTCGTGGCCCCTGACGGGAACTCCGGGCGATAGCAGCCACGGGCCCTCCGGGCAGCCCGCATCGGGCCGCTTCCGGGGGCCGCGAGGACCAGCCGCTGTCTTTGTCAGCGGGCGGGAACCGGCTCGGACGACGGCAGCCACTCCCTCCTGATCAGCCCGTAGACCCACGAGTCGGAGACCTCGCCGTTGACGACGCAGTCTTCCCGCAACGTCCCTTCACGCACGAAGCCGAGCTTCTCCAGCACGCGGGCAGATGCCACGTTGCGGGTATCGGTCTCAGCTTGGACGCGATTCAGGTCCAGCGTGTCGAAGGCCCACCGCAGCACGGCGCGCGCGGCCTCGGTCGCGTAGCCGTGGCCCCACACCGCATCGTCGAAGCAGTAGCCCAGCGACGCGCTGCGGTAGTCCGGATTCCACCTTTTCAGGCTGCACCAGCCGATGAACGCTCCGTCGGAGACACGATCGACGGCCAGCCGCGCCCCGGTGCCCTCCCGAGCCATCTGCCCGCAAGCCGTGATGAACTGCTCGGCGCGCACGCGTTTGCTCCATGGTGGCGCGTCCCAGTAACGCAGCACGTGGGCGTTGCTGTGCAGCGCGAAGAGGGCGTTCGCGTCCGCGTCCTCGAAGGCACGCAGTCGAAGGCGAGCTGTGTGCAACGAGGGGGTGGGCAGCAACTTCGTCATGTTCCCTCTCCTGATCGGTGGCCGATCACGCCCCCGACCCCTGCCGAGGAGGCGGAGCGGGGGCGTTTTCGTTCAGCCACGTCTTCCAGACGTGCCGGGTGTTCGGGATCTCGGGGTGGTCCAGGAGCCGCAGCACGTAGGCCGCGTGGAGCCGAGCCCAGGGGGCCGGGGAGTCACGGGCCGCGGTGAGTCTGCCGCGCAGGTCGGGGCCGTCCACGGCACGGGCCACCCGTACGTACTCGCGGTCCTTGCAGCGGTATGACCGCCGTACGACCAGATCGACGAGGTCGACCAGCTTCGCCCGCGTCCCGGTGTCGTGGTCGACGGTCGCCAACTGCCGTATCAGGGACTCTTTTACGCCCCACATCTTCGCGTGCCGTGTCCACTGCTGTGGATAGCGGGCCTCCCACTCCAGGTAGAGCACCGCGTACGGCAGGCCCGGCCACCTGCGGAGGTCGGCGTCGTGTCTGGTCCACAGGGCCTCCGGCAGGGAGCGGCTCGCGGCCTCGTCGAAAGCCTGTCTCGCTGCCTTTCGTTTCCTGGGGTGCGGGCCGAACCGGCTGGCCGTTCTCCAGACCTCGTTGTAGTGGGCTATCGCCGCCTCGGTCTTCGCGCGGGCACGGTCCAGTCGGTCGAGGGCGACGGCACGTTCGGCGGGATCCGCTGCGATCAGGTGATACGCCCAGTCCAGGCGCTCGTTCCACGCGCGGGCGTCGTCGACTCCCGGGACCGTCCTCTTCGTCATGCGACCGATCATCCATGGACCGAGCCGCCGACGCGATCAAAAAAAGTCCGAGCCCGGGAGCCCGTGGCGTCATGAGAAGAAGCCGGCCCAGTACTCGTCGGGGCCGCACACGAAGTCGTCCGGGCGGTCTCTCCTCAGTGCCTCATAGCGTGCGCTGAAGACGTCCAGTGCCTCCTGGAGCGAGCAGCCGAGGTGTTCGCGGAGTGCGCTGAGGCCGAGGATGATCCGATTGTTCAGGATCTGGGCGTCGGCGATGTCCACCGCGGCGCGGTCTGCCGTCACTTCTGCTCCGCAGACCGTCGTGCGGAGTCCGTGCCACCAGGCGGCCGGGGGACGTCCCTGCCAGGGCCGCGACCTGCTGGACGTGGGCCCTGGGGCCGCCGGTGACTCGGGGCGTCGTGACGGTCGTGCCACTTCTGCCTGTCCATGTGCGGACCCTATGGCGGTCCAGTCGCCGCTCCAACCGAATTTCGTGCGGTCGCGTCAGACCGACAGCGGCACCGGGTGGATCTCGTCCGCCTTGTGACCCGTCCGTTCGTGGACGCGCTGGACCGCTTCCGGCGACGGTGCCTCCGAGAGGCAGTACACGAGGCCGGACTCGGGGTCCGCCCAGGCGCGCTCGAAGTGCACGCCCTCTTCGTTCTTTATCGCGAGGTCGGCCTGGTGGGCCTCCATCAACTGCTCCGCCGTGATGCCCTGCATCCCACGGTGTACGTCCATGAACCGTGCCATGGCCTCCACCTCCCTGCCATCCCCGAGCCGTACGGTCCCCCCGCGCCTGCGCCTCTCATGCTCCCCCTCCCCGCCCGCCCCGAGACGACGAGGGGCCCCGGGATCACCCGGGGCCCCTCGCCGTCGTACGAGAATCAGCCGCACTGGCACGGACTGCCCGACTGGCACCCGCACCCGCATCCCGAACCGCAGCCGCACGCGCCGATGACCGTCAGGGTCCTGATCGCGGCGGGCTGCTCGGTCGGGCGTTCCTGCGTGGGGTCGGGCTGGGGGGTGCTGGGGGATTCGGCCATGGGTCCCTCCTCGAGGCGAGAGCCAGAACGTGCCGACTGCCGGACCGACTGTCGGATCAGGCCCTGTGCCCATTGCATGCCCGCCTCCGTGGGCGCATCAACGGCGCACGGAGGCTCGCGCACACCCCGGATCGACCCCGGGCGCCGGTTCAGGCCCCCTCGACCCCCGTCACCGGCTGGATCTCCGACTGGAGCTCGTCCGCGTGCTCACCCGTCACCAGGTAGACCACCCGCTTGGCCACCGACACCGCGTGGTCGGCGAACCGCTCGTAGTAGCGGCCGAGGAGGGTGACATCCACCGCCGTCTCGATGCCGTGCTTCCACTTGTCGTCCAGCAGGTGCTGGAAGAGCGTGCGGTGCAGCAGGTCCATCGCGTCGTCGTCCTGCTCCAGCTGGAGCGCCAGGTCGACGTCCTTGGTGATGATGACCTCCGCGGCCTTGGCCATCAGGCGCTGCGCGAGCTGGCCCATCTCCAGGATGGTCGCGTGCAGGTCGTGCGGGATGGCCTTCTCGGGGAAGCGCAGCCGGGCCAGCTTCGCCACGTGCTGGGCGAGGTCGCCGGAGCGCTCCAGGTCGGCCGACATGCGCAGGGAGGTGACGACGATACGGAGGTCCGTCGCCACCGGCTGCTGCCGCGCGAGCAGCGCTATCGCCCTGGCCTCCAGGTCGTGCTGGAGGTCGTCGACCTTCTGGTCGGCCTCGATCACGCTCTCGGCCAGCTTCAGGTCGGAGTCGAGGATGGCCGTGGTGGCGCGTCCGATCGCCGAGCCGACCAGCCGGGCCATCTCCACCAGACCGTCGCCGATCGAATCAAGTTCCTCGTGGTACGCGTCCCGCATTGTCGGTTCCCTCTCGTACGTCATTCCTGTGGGTTCCAGGGGCCAAAACCGGCCGTGAAACCGGTGCTGCGTACCCCACGCTCCCACGTTCAGCCCCCTACGCGTCCGTTTCCGCCCTCCCAAATGAACCAACACTGGCTCCAAGGTGAACTCTGGGCGACGAGTGTTCGAGCTCGCACTCGGACGGCTGTGGCCAGGACCGATCCCATGCCTAACCTGGAGGCATGGACGTGAACGCGGCGGTCGCCGCAGCGGCAGCGATCGCCGGTGTGCTCACCGGTGTCATCGCCATGCTGGCGTTCCGCTGGAGCGAGCGGGAGCAGAAACGCCCCACCCGCACCTCCCTGCACACGGACCCGGTGCTCCCGCCGGGCGTGGACACCGTCCTCTCCGTGCTCCGCTCCTCGGCCGTCGTCCTCGACGAGGCCGACGCCGTCGTCAAGGCGAGCTCCGCCGCGTACGCCCTCGGGCTGGTCCGCGGCGGCAAGCTCTCCGTGGAGCCGATGCTCCAGATGGCGCGGGACACCAGGAGGGACGGGGAGATACGCCAGGTCGAGCTGGACCTGCCGAGGCGGGGCACCGGACGTGGGGAGGCCCTCGCGGTCTCCGCGCGCGTGGCGCCCCTCGGCTCCCGGCTGGTCCTGCTCCTGGTGGAAGACCTCACCGAGGCCCGGCGGATCGAAGCGGTACGACGCGACTTCGTCGCGAACGTCAGCCATGAGCTCAAGACCCCGGTCGGCGCTCTCTCCCTCCTGTCCGAGGCGGTCATGGACGCCTCCGAGGACCCGGAGGCCGTGGAGCGCTTCGCCGGCCGTATGCAGATCGAGGCCACCCGCCTCACCAGCCTCGTCCAGGAACTCATCGACCTCTCCCGGGTCCAGAACGACGACCCGCTGGAGGACGCCGAGCCCGTCCGCGTGGACGAGCTGGTCGCCGAGGCCATCGACCGCTGCCGGCACCAGGCCGGCACCAAACAGATCACCATGGCCGCCGCCGGCGCGGCCGACCTGCGCGTCTGGGGCAACCGCGGCCAGCTCGCCGCCGCCCTCGGCAACCTCGTCGAGAACGCCGTCAACTACTCACCCGCCCGCACTCGCGTCGGCATAGCCGCCCGCCGGGTGTCCGTTCCGGGCGGCGACCTCGTCGAGGTCGCCGTCACCGACCAGGGCATCGGCATCTCCGACAAGGACAAGGAGCGCATCTTCGAGCGCTTCTACCGCGTCGACCCGGCCCGCTCCCGCCAGACCGGCGGCACCGGTCTCGGTCTCGCGATCGTCAAGCACGTGGCCGCCTCGCACGGCGGGGAGGTCACGGTATGGAGCTCGGAAGGCCAGGGCTCCACGTTCACCCTCAGACTGCCGGAGGCGGGCGCGGCCCGCGACCGCGCGCTCCAGCACCCCGACCTCGACGACGAGGACGGGCATTCCACCCCCGAGTCGGCTTCTTACGACCCGCTTCCCGCCCCGGAGGTCCTTCCGTGACCCGAGTGCTCGTCGTCGAGGACGAGGAGTCCTTCTCCGACGCCCTTTCGTACATGCTCCGCAAGGAGGGCTTCGAGGTCGCCATCGCGGCCACCGGCCCCGACGGACTCGACGAGTTCGAGCGCAACGGCGCCGACCTCGTCCTCCTCGACCTGATGCTGCCGGGCCTGCCCGGCACGGAGGTCTGCCGCCAGCTGCGCGGCCGCTCCAACGTCCCCGTCATCATGGTGACTGCCAAGGACAGCGAGATCGACAAGGTCGTCGGCCTGGAAATAGGAGCCGATGACTATGTCACCAAGCCGTTCTCCTCGCGCGAGCTGGTCGCCCGTATCCGCGCCGTCCTGCGCCGGCGCGGCGAGCCCGAGGAGGTCACCCCGGCCGCCCTGGAGGCCGGTCCGGTCCGCATGGACGTGGACCGCCACGTGGTCACGGTCTCCGGCTCCAAGGTCGACCTGCCCCTCAAGGAGTTCGACCTGCTGGAGATGCTGCTGCGCAACGCAGGGCGCGTCCTGACCCGCATGCAGCTCATCGACCGCGTCTGGGGCGCCGACTACGTCGGTGACACCAAGACCCTCGACGTCCACGTCAAGCGCCTGCGCGCCAAGATCGAGCCCGACCCGGGCGCGCCCAGGTACCTGGTGACGGTGCGGGGCCTCGGCTACAAGTTTGAGCCGTAAAGAGCCGTAAAGAACAGCTGCCGTACGCCGAAGGGCGGGACCTCCGAGGAGGTCCCGCCCTTCGGCGTCGTACGACGTGTCGTACGGCCGCTCAGTGGCTCGCGGCCGACTCGCCGGCCGTCGCGCTCGCGGACGCCGCGTCGGTCGGCGTGGCGGAGCCGCTCGGGGTGGCCGAACCGGTCGGGGTCGCGGAACCGGCCGGCTTCGGCGAGGTCTGCGGCGCCGACGGGACGGCGCTCGGGCCCCACTGGGTGTAGTAGCTGTCGGCCGGGACCACGAAGGCGCGCAGGCTCACCGCACCGGTCGTGCTGAAGGTGAAGGTGACCTTCTGGGCGTTGCCGTTCTTGACGCTCGCGCCGAGTTCGCTCACGGCGGCGGAGGCGTTGCCCTTGCCGCCGAGGATGACGGAGCCGTGGGCCGGGACGGGCACGTCGCCCTTGCCCTTGGCGGGCGTGATCCGGGCGCTGCCGCCGCCGTCGACGCTCACGGAGTCCAGCGTCTGGGGCTTGTCACCGTTGTTGAAGACGGTGGCGGAGACCACGGCCGGGCCCTTGGTCTCGCCGGAGGCCTGGGTGGACGGCTGGGTGATCACCACGACGTTCTGGAGCTTGATGTCGCCCACGCGGGTCTCCGCGTTGTCCGGCTTGACCTCCAGGGTCTGGGCGTCGCTGCCGGCCGCACACGCGGAGAGCGCGGCGAACGAGAACGCGATGGCGGAGGCGGCGAGGGCGCCGCGTCGAAGGCTGCTGCTCACGGGGGCGGCAACTCCTTGACTTGAGCGGGGCGGCCCGTAAAGCCGCGCTAAGTGTCTGTCAGCGGCCTTAGGTTACCGAGCCGTTCCCGTGGCGCCGCACCCGACCCTCCCCAAGAGCGTGTCACTCCGTTCACAAGTGACTCGTGAGTCACTTGTGCCCCGCACCCCGGCGCTCGTCCGGCATTCACATAAGAGCCTTCGGCATCCAGTAGCAAAACTTCCGTGAAGGAATGTGCGATCATCCCCGGAATTGATCACCACCTGATCAGCCGACCGCGCGTGATCAATTCCGGATTCGACAGGGAAGTGACTCCGGACACCGAACGGAGTAGCGGAAGTCGCACACCTGGAACCGGACATTTGGGGATGTTAGCCCGCTCGGAGGAGCCTCCGGATGTGTGTAACGTACGCGTTTCACCTCGCCCGGAGAGCCGCTCCGACCTGCGAATTCCTTCTTCCGCTCGGCCTGCGCAGCACGTTCCTGTTGCTGTTGTCAAGCCCCGAGATATGCCCTGACCTGCGAAAACGCCATTCAGAACCCGCAGTTTCCGTGTTACCCTGGATAGCCACGGAAGGGGTACCTGTCACATGACGTTCAAGGTTGGCGACACCGTGGTCTATCCCCATCACGGGGCCGCGCTGATCGAGGCTATCGAAACTCGCCAGATCAAAGGCGTGGACAAGACCTACTTGGTGCTGAAGGTCGCCCAGGGTGACCTGACGGTACGTGTGCCAGCGGACAATGCGGAGTTCGTCGGCGTGCGTGATGTGGTCGGTCAGGACGGGCTGGACCGGGTCTTCGAGGTGCTGCGCGCGCCGTACGCCGAGGAGCCCACTAACTGGTCCCGTCGTTACAAGGCAAACCTGGAGAAGCTCGCCTCCGGCGATGTCATCAAGGTCGCGGAAGTCGTGCGTGACCTGTGGCGTCGTGAGCGCGAGCGCGGACTCTCCGCAGGTGAGAAGCGCATGCTCGCCAAGGCTCGGCAGATCCTGGTGAGTGAGCTCGCCCTCGCGGAGAACACCAACGAGGACAAGGCCGAGGCGCTGCTCGACGAGGTTCTCGCGTCCTGAGCGTCTCTGTGCAGGCACCTTGCCCGCTCAGCTCAGCACACTCTGAATCTGAATTGCCGCACTGAAATGCCGCGGTGCCCGATGACGCAACAGCTGTCGCCGGGCGCTGCGGCATGTCTGTCTCCGGAATCAAATGTTCTGATGCCGGACCTGTCACGCCCCGGAGTGCCGCGCGTGTGACCTCGCGCGTGTTCCTCTCGGAGAAAGATCCCCCGATACTTGGCGTGCCGGGCCCGGGCAGCAAGCTCGACCGGTGTCACGGAAGGGTCCGGTCAAGGCGTCGCGCCCGGCACGCTGTCTCCGTACCCACGTTGGCCGAGCACACAAACCTGACAGGAACCGATGTCTGACGTTTCGCGTCCTTCGCCCGCCGAAGCACGTGCGAAGGCCCGCACCGCGGTGGTGATTCCGGCCGCCGGACGGGGCGTACGCCTCGGTCCGGGCGCCCCCAAGGCGCTCCGCGCGCTGAACGGCACCCCCATGCTGATCCACGCGATCCGCGCGATGGCCGCCTCCCGTGCCGTCTCCCTGGTCGTCGTCGTGGCCCCGCCCGACGGCGCCGGCGAGGTCAAGTCCCTCCTCGACGCGCACGCGCTGCCCGAGCGGACCGACTTCGTCGTCGTCCCGGGCGGCGACTCCCGTCAGGAGTCGGTCGGCCTCGGCCTGGACGCCCTGCCCGCCGACTTCGACATCGTCCTGGTCCACGACGCGGCCCGCCCGCTCGTCCCGGTCGACACCGTCGACGCCGTCATCGAGGCCGTACGGGAGGGCGCGCCCGCCGTCGTCCCGGCGCTGCCCCTCGCGGACACCGTGAAGGAGGTCGAGCCGGCGAGTGCCCAAGGTGAGCCGGAACCGGTGGTGGCGACCCCGGTCCGCGCGCGCCTGCGTGCCGTGCAGACCCCGCAGGGTTTCGACCGGGCGACCCTGATCCGCGCCCACGAGACGGTCACCGAGGACGTCACCGACGACGCGAGCATGGTCGAGCAACTCGGGCTCACCGTCATGGTCGTGCCCGGCCACGAGGAGGCCTTCAAGGTGACCCGCCCGCTGGACCTGGTCCTCGCGGAGGCGGTCCTGGCCCGCAGGAGGCTCAACGATGGCTTCTGAACAGCCCGTGATCCTGCCCCAGGTCGGCATCGGCACCGACATCCACGCCTTCGAGGAGGGCCGCGAGCTGTGGTGCGCGGGCCTGAAGTGGGAGGGCGAGGGCACCGGCCTGGCCGGCCACTCCGACGCGGACGTCGTCGCCCACGCCGCCTGCAACGCGCTCTTCTCCGCGGCCGGCCTCGGTGACCTGGGTCAGCACTTCGGCACCGGCCGCCCGGAGTGGTCGGGCGCGTCCGGCGTCACCTTGCTGACGGAGGCGGCCCGGATCGTCCGCGAGGCGGGCTTCCGGATCGGCAACATCGCCGTACAGGTGGTGGGTCCGCGCCCGAAGATCGGCAAGCGCAGGGACGAGGCGCAGAAAATCCTGTCGGAGGCGGCGGGCGCCCCCGTGTCGGTGTCGGGGGCGACCACGGACGGCCTCGGCTTCCCCGGTCGCGGCGAGGGTCTGATGGCGGTGGCGACGGCCTTGGTCGTAAGGCAAGGGTGACAAAAGGACTGCTCCACGCACCCCCTTCGGCCCACTACGCTAGGTCCCGTGACTATTCGCCTGTACGACACCAGCGCCCGGCAGATCCGTGACTTCGCCCCGCTCACGCCGGGCTGTGTCTCGATCTACCTCTGTGGCGCCACGGTGCAGGCGGCCCCGCACATCGGCCACATCCGCTCCGGCCTGAACTTCGACATCATGCGCCGCTGGTTCGAGTACCGCGGCTACGAGGTCACGTTCATCCGCAACGTCACGGACATCGACGACAAGATCATCGCCAAGGCGGCCGAGTACAACCGCGCCTGGTGGTCGATCGGGTACGAGAACGAGCGCGCGTTCAACGACGGCTACACCGCCCTCGGCTGCCTCCCGCCCACCTACGAGCCGCGTGCCACCGGGCACGTGACCGAGATGGTCGAGATGATGCAGGGCCTCATCGAGCGCGGCCACGCCTACGAGTCCGACGGCAACGTCTACTTCGACGTGCGCTCCTTCCCGGGCTACCTGGAGCTGTCGCGGCAGGAGCTGGACAACCTGCTCCAGCCGTCCGGCGACGGCGAGACCGGCAAGCGCGACCCGCGTGACTTCGCGATGTGGAAGTCCGCCAAGCCGGGCGAGCCGACCTGGTCGACGCCGTGGGGCCCTGGCCGCCCCGGCTGGCACCTGGAGTGCTCGGCGATGGCCCACAAGTACCTGGGCACCGCCTTCGACATCCACGGCGGCGGCCTCGACCTCATCTTCCCGCACCACGAGAACGAGATCGCCCAGGCCAAGGCCTACGGCGACGACTTCGCGCAGTACTGGGTGCACAACGCCTGGGTCACCATGGCCGGCGACAAGATGTCCAAGTCGCTGGGCAACTCGGTGCTCGTGTCCGAGATGGTCAAGGAGTGGCGGCCGATCGTGCTGCGCTACTACCTCGGCACCCCGCACTACCGCTCGATGATCGAGTACAGCCAGGACGCCCTGCGCGAGGCGGAGTCGGCGTTCGCGCGGATCGAGGGCTTCGTACAGCGCGTCGTGGAGAAGGCGGGTGACGTGCAGCCGGCCGCTGAGGTGCCGCCCGCCTTCGCCGAGGCCATGGACGACGACCTGGGTGTCCCGCAGGCCCTCGCCGTCGTGCACACCACCGTCCGGCAGGGCAACAGCGCGCTCGCGGCCGACGACAAGGAAGCCGCGGTGGCCCGCCTCGCCGAGGTGCGCGCCATGCTCGGCGTCCTCGGCCTCGACCCGCTCGACCCGCACTGGGCCGGCGACGAGAGCCGCGGCGAAGACCTGCACGGCGTGGTCGACAGCCTCGTACGCCTGGTCCTCGACCAGCGGGAGGCGGCCCGCGCCCGCAAGGACTGGGCCACCGCGGACGCCATCCGCGACCAGCTCGGCCAGTCGGGACTGACCATCGAGGACGGCCCCCAGGGACCGCGCTGGACGCTGGGTCCCCGCTAGCCCCTTTCTTGATCGATTGTGCCGCCCGGCCCTCCGGGCGGCACACTGCATAGACGCACGCGTATTTCACCGACGTAGAACAGGTAGGTCATGGCAGCCAACAACCGCCGCATGTCCGGCAAGAAGGGCGCGCAGGTCGGCAGTGGCGGCCAGCGGCGCAAGGGCCTGGAGGGCAAGGGTCCGACCCCGCCCGCCGAGGCGCGCAAGGGCCACAAGAAGAACCGGATCGCGGGCGCCCAGGCGCGGCAGGCCGTACGCCGTCCCGCGCCGCGCGGCCGCGGTGGCAAGGGCACTTCGGAGATGGTCGTCGGCCGTAACCCCGTCGTCGAGGCGCTGCGCGAGGGCGTGCCCGCGGTGACGCTCTACGTCCAGCAGTTCATCGACAACGACGAGCGGGTCCGCGAGGCGCTCCAGCTCGTCGCCGACCGGGGCGGCGTCCACCTCATGGAGGCCCCCCGCCCCGAGCTCGACCGGATGACCAACGGGCTCAACCACCAGGGCCTGGTCCTCCAGGTCCCGCCGTACGAGTACGCCCACCCCGAGGACCTCGCGAACGGCGCCTACGACGAGGGCCAGGACCCGCTGATCGTCGCCCTCGACGGCGTGACCGACCCGCGCAACCTCGGTGCCGCCGTCCGCTCCGTCTCGGCCTTCGGCGGCCACGGCGTCCTCGTGCCCGAGCGGCGCGCGGCCGGCATGACCGCCGGTGCGTGGAAGTCGTCCGCCGGTACGGCCGCCCGCACCCCCGTGGCCCGCTGCACCAACCTGACGCGCGCCCTGGAGGCGTACAAGAAGCAGGGCATCGCGGTCGTCGGCCTCGCCGCCGACGGTGAGCACGAGATCGGTGACCTGGAAGCCCTCGGCGGCCCCGTCGTCATCGTCGTCGGCAGCGAGGGCAAGGGCCTGTCCCGCCTGGTCGGGGAGACCTGCGACTACCGGGTGCGGATCCCGATGCCGGGTGGCGCCGAGTCGCTGAACGCCGGTGTGGCGGCGGGGATCGTGCTGTACGAGGCGGCTCGCCGACGGGGCTGAGGGCAGTCGGCGTGGGCAGGCGGATCTCGTCGGCCGGAGGCCGGCGCAGCCGTCCGAAGCGCGAAGCTGCGAGGGCGGCGGACAAGGGGGGTCCTGCGACTACCGGGTGCGGATCCCGATGCCGGGTGGCGCCGAGTCGCTGAACGCCGGTGTGGCGGCGGGGATCGTGCTGTACGAGGCGGCTCGCCGACGGGCCTGAACGACTGTTCGGCGCGGTCACCCACACGGGGTGTTCCCGGCGTACGGGACAAGCTTGACGGGGTCCGGACAGATCCGGCCGGTCAAAGCAGTGTCCTAACCACACGTCACTCGGTTAGATGCGTGTGGACACCAGAAAACCCCGTACACCCACGGGGGGCCGCTCGTCGGGATTCGATACCGGGCTCGATGACGCTCCCGCGCTGAGCATGGTGAAGGTGCCGAGCGATCCGGCGCAGATCATCGTCAACCACGCCAGCTTCCGCGTCCAGTTGGGCGCGTCGTCCCGGCGCACCGCCCAATCCCAGCGCATCGCACGGCACTTGAGCGCCGCCGAGGACACCGCGCGCATCGCGGCCGTCGGCGCCACGGCGGTCAGAGCCGGCGTGGCCCCCGCCGCGGGGCGCCGTCGGCCCGTCGTGTGGAGCGGCAGGTCGGACCCCGACGACACCGGCGCCCACCGCCTCCTGCAGGCCGTGCGGGGCGGCAGCGTCGGCCATGCCGAGCCGCCCGCCGCCAACGCCGGAGCCACCCAGGTCATCCCCCGCGTCGATGTCGACCACGGTTACCAGGCCGACTACGGCGACGAGTCGGCCCAGACCATGGAGACCCCGGTCATCGGCGCCCAGCGCACACCCGACGGCGACGGCACCCGACTCCTGCCCCACATGCGCACAGTCGGCAGCGCGTACGACGAACCCGCCTACGACGGAGAGGAGTTCGACGACGGCTTCGACGAGGCCCGTGCCGACCGCGCCACCAAGCGACAGGGCGACGAGGCCGCCCGGCACGCCTACTACCCGAGCCGCCGCATGAACCTCGGCGTCGTCCTCCTCCCACTCCGGATCTTCCTCGGCTTCATCACCATCTACGCCGGCATGGGCAAGCTCTGCGACCCTGTCTACTTCGACGGCGGCAAGCGCGGCTCCATGGTCAAGTGGCTCAACTCCCTGCATCCGTGGGAAGTGGCCGAACCACTGCGCCAGTTCGCCCTCCAGCACCCCGTCGGCTCCGGCCTCGTCATCGCCTTCTTCCAGGTCATCGTCGGCGTCCTCACGATCCTGGGCTGCTGGCAGCGCGTCGCCGCGGTCGTCGGCGCCGGCCTCTCCGCCGCGCTCCTCGTCACCGTCAGCTGGAAGAGCGTCCCCGCCTACGACACCCCCGACATCATCTACCTCGCCGCCTGGTCCCCGCTGATCATCGCCGGCGCCCCCGTCTACTCCATCGACGGCCGCCTCGCGGGCGGCGCCTGGCGCCGCCTCGGACCCCACTCCGACATCTGGGAGCTGCGCAACTACGTCCTGCGCCGCGGTGCCCTCGTCACGGCCATCGTCACCGGCCTCACCCTCCTGATCGGCTCCGTCCTCGGCGGTGCCGTCCGGGACGCCGACCGGGTCATCGTCCCCGGCCCCGGCGAGGCCCCGCGCAACGAACTGCCCGGCTCCCCGCTCCCGCAGGACTCCGTCAAGGCCCGCAAGCAGAGCCCGTCGGCGTCCACCCGGCCCAGCCAGCGCGCCACCAGCGGCCCGTCCGCCGGCACCTCGGCCACCCCAGGCACCACCCACGACACGGGCGCCACCGCCGGCGGCTCGCCCAGCCAGACCCAGGGCACCACCGGCCAGACCTCGCCCCAGCAGTCCTTCCCGGCCCAGCAGGCCCCCAGCACCACCTCCGGCCCCACCGGCGGCGGCACGAGCACCTCCGGCGGCTCGACAGGCGGCTCCGGCACCGGGGGCTCCGCCTCCGGCCAACCGGGCCTGGTGGGCGGCCTGTTGGGGTAGGCGGGCCGGTGGGCGACGTACTGGGCAACCCCACCGGCTGAGCGACACCGCCCGTACAGACAGAAGGTCCCGCACAGAGGATGTGCGGGACCTTCTTGATGCGGGAGACCTGAAGCGCCTTCAGGGGCGGGCGCGGCGCTGTATCAATGTGCGGCTCCGCCACGCGGGCGCGACCAGCCACGACGGCCTCGCAGCCTGAACGCGACCGTCATCTCCCCAACGCGGCCAGTTCCTTCGCCGCCTCGGTCAGATCCTTCGCCGTGTCGATGGCCCGCCAGTACGCCCCCTGCGGAATCGGGAACCCGGCCAGCCGCAGCTCACGCGCCAACGTGGGGAACGTCGTCCGCTCATGATCCCCCCGCTCCGGCAGCAACTCCGCGAACGCGGGCGAGAACACGTACACACCGGCGTTGATCTCGAACGTCGACGGCGGCGCCTCGATGAAGTCCGTGATGTGCCCGAACCCGTCCGTCTGCACCGCCCCCCACGGAATCCGCGGCCGCGCCAGCGCCAGCGTCGCGACCGCGTCCCGCTCGGTGTGGAAGTCCGCCATGTCCCGCAGCGAGAACCGCGTCCAGATGTCACCGTTCGTCGCGTACCACGCCCGGTCCGGGTGCGGCAGATGCGCCGCCGCGTACTTCAGACCGCCACCCCGGCCGAGCGGCTCCGCCTCGATGACCGTCCGGACGCGCAACGGCAGGTCGGCCGTCCTCAGCCAGTCCTGGAGCACCTCCGCGAGATGCCCGCAGCTGACCACCACGTCCGTCACGCCCTCCTCGGCGAGCCAGACAAGCTGATGGCCGATGATCGGAGTCCCCGTACCGGGGATCTCGACCATCGGCTTGGGCCGGTCGTCGGTGTAGGGACGCAGCCGGGAACCCTGGCCGCCGGCCAGGATCACGGCTTGGGTGGGACGGGACGCGGCGTTCGGATCGGTCATGACCGGAACTGTACGGCGCGCCCCTCACCCGACCTCGGCGGGCATCCCCTCTCGCGGCGGTCAGCTGTGTGCCGCCGCCACACCCGTCGCGTAGGACGTGTCGCAGACGGGACGGGCGTACGACTGCGCCCGCGTGGGCCCGTACACACGGACCGCGGCGCGCCCCAGGGCCCTCGCGATGGAAGCGCAGTGTCTGGCGAGCGACGGGCGCTCGTTCACGGCCTCCTGGAGGTGCGTGAGGGCGATGCCCGGGTTCTTCTCCTGGAGCTCGGTCAGGAGCTGCTCGCGCAGGGCGTCCTGCGGGGCCAGGGGGGCGCTGCGCGGCTTGCTGTCCGAGATCGTCGCGTCCGAGGCGGTGAGCACCGAGGAGCTCGAGGGATCCCCCGACCAGTTGACTCGGGTGACCGCGAGGGTCCCGGAGAGCACCAGGACGACGGGCAGGACAAGGGCGAGGGAGCGGCCGATACGGCGGGCGGGGCCCCGGCCGCGTCGCGTCTGTTGGCAAGTGGAGTGCTTCACGCGTGTGAGGGTAGCGTGCGGTAATGATTTGGCGACATTTAGTCACCGGTTCGGGGGACGGGATGGTGCCGATTTCTGGGTAGGGGGTTGACGCACACTGCTCGAAATGACCGGTGTGCCGGGGTATTCATCGATCGCCTCCAGGTGCGAGAAGGGCCCCGCAGATGGTCTGCGGGGCCCTTCTCGTCAACCTGGGTGATTTCGTGCGGTTCGTCCTCAGTCGGTGAGGCGCTCGCCCGTGGAGGTCGAGAACACGTGGGTCTCGCCCGGACGCGGCACGACGTGCAGCGTGGCGCCCTTCTCCGGGACCGCGCGGCCGCTCACGCGGACGACCAGGTCCTTCAGCTCACCGTCGACCTTGGCGGAGCCGTAGACGTAACCGTCGGCGCCGAGCTCCTCGACCACGTTCACGGAGACCGCGAGACCGGCCGGGGCGTCCTCGGTGTCCTTGGACAGGGCCGAGGCGGCGGCGCCGTTGTGCTCGACGATGTCGAAGTGCTCGGGGCGGACACCGACGGTCACCGTGGTGTCACCCTTGTCGGAGGCGGCCTTGAGAGCCTCGCGGTTGACGGGCACCACACTGTTGCCGAACTTCACACCGCCGTCGGTGATCGGGACCTCGACGAGGTTCATCGCCGGGGAACCGATGAAGCCGGCGACGAAGAGGTTCGCCGGGCGGTCGTACATGTTGCGCGGGGAGTCGACCTGCTGGAGCAGACCGTCCTTGAGCACGGCCACACGGTCGCCCATCGTCATGGCCTCGACCTGGTCGTGGGTGACGTAGACGGTGGTGATGCCGAGACGGCGCTGCAGCGACGCGATCTGCGTACGCGTCGACACACGGAGCTTGGCGTCCAGGTTCGACAGCGGCTCGTCCATGAGGAAGACCTGGGGCTCACGCACGATGGCGCGGCCCATCGCGACACGCTGGCGCTGACCGCCGGAGAGGGCCTTCGGCTTGCGGTCCAGGTACTCGGTGAGGTCGAGGATCTTCGCGGCCTCCTCGACCTTCTGCCGGATCTCCGCCTTGTTGATGCCGGCGATCTTGAGCGCGAAGCCCATGTTGTCGGCGACCGTCATGTGCGGGTACAGCGCGTAGTTCTGGAACACCATGGCGATGTCCCGGTCCTTCGGCGGCAGGTGCGTCACGTCGCGGTCACCGATGCGGATGGCGCCGCCGTTGACGTCCTCGAGCCCCGCCAGCATGCGGAGCGAGGTGGACTTGCCACAGCCGGACGGGCCGACCAGGACGAGGAACTCGCCGTCCTCGATGTGGATGTCGAGACCGTCGACGGCGGGCTTCGTGGAACCCGGGTAAACGCGGGTCGCCTTGTCGAACGAAACAGTGGCCATGGCTCAGAGGCCCCCTTCTACCGGCAGGAACGTGCCGGACGATCCGTTGTAGGAAGGTGGTGGTGTAGTCCACACAGGTGGACAGGCTCAGGACGGTACCCGGCGTTCACGCGTATGTCAGTACCTGGAGGACTGTGAACTTCGCGGAAATTTTCGACGGGCCCCCGCAGCGACCTGGGTACACTGCTCGGGCGCACCCCCGCGGAAGCGGTGCACGCCTCCTTAGCTCAGATGGCCAGAGCAACGCACTTGTAATGCGTAGGTCGTCGGTTCGAATCCGACAGGGGGCTCCCATGAAGCCCAGGTCAGATCACGTCTGACCTGGGCTTTTGTGTTGCCGGGGGCTCTGCCGGGAGTTCCACGGTGATGCGGAGGCCGCCACCGGGGCGTGGGGTGAGCGTGAGCGTGCCGTCGTGGGCCTGGGTGATCGTCTTGACGATGGCGAGGCCCAGCCCGACGCCCGCGTGGTCGGTGTGGATGCGTTCGGTGCCGCGCTGGAAGGGTTCGGTGAGGGTCGGGATCAGTTCGGGGGTGAGCTGGTCGCCGGTGTTCTCAACGGTGAGGACCACCGTCCTGGGGCGGACGCCGGTGGTGATCCGGACCGTGCCCTGCTCGGGCAGGTTGTGGACGATCGCGTTGTGGACGAGGTTCGTGGTCAGTTGGAGCAGGAGCGCCTGGGAGCCGGTCGTCGGGGCGATGTCGCCGTGGGCCTCGAGGGTGACGCCGTTCTTCTCCGCGAGGGGCAGGAGGGTTTCGGTGGCTTCCTCCGCCAGCAGGGACAGGTCGACGGGTTCTCGGGTGAAGGACCGCTGTTCGGTGCGGTTGACCAGGAGCAGTGCCTCGGTGAGGGCGATCGCCCGGGTGTTGACGGAGTGGAGGCGGTCGAGGAGTTCGCCGGTGTCCTGGCCGGGGTCGGTGCGGGCCACGTCGATGAGGGCCTTGGTGATGGCGAGCGGGGTGCGCAGTTCGTGGGAGGCGTTGGCGGCGAACCTGCGCTGTTCGGCGACGTGGGCTTCGAGGCGGGCGAGCATCGCGTCGAAGGCGTCGGCGAGTTCGCGGAACTCGTCCTTGCGGCCCGGTAGCCGGATGCGGTGGGAGAGGGAGCCGCTGGTGGCGGTGCGGGTGGCGTCCGTGATGCGGGTCAGGGGGGCGAGCATGCGGCCGGCGAGGATCCAGCCGCCCAGGAGGCCGAACACCAGAACGAAGGCGAGTACGGCGGCTGCTCTCGGGGCGAACACGGCCAGCAGGGCGGAGCGGATGGGGAAGACGCCGTCCGTGGGGCTGTCGTCGGGGTTGTAGAGCATCGCGCGGTTGGGGACGTAGCGCAGGAGGAACACCCAGACCGCTGTGAGCAGCAGGATGCCGGCGAACATGAGGAACCCGGCGTAGCTGAGGGTGAGTTTGAGGCGAACGCTCAGACCGGGTGCCCTATCCACGTCCGCCTCCGTCATGTGCGTCGTCCGATCTCGTGGCCATGCGGTATCCGACGCCGGCGACGGTGGTGATGATCCGGGGTTCGCCGAGGCGCTTGCGCAGGGCGGAGACGGTGATGCGTACGGCGTTGGTGAAGGGGTCGGCGTTCTCGTCCCACGCGCGTTCCAGGAGTTCCTCGGCGCTGACGACTCCGCCGTCGGCGGCGACGAGGACTTCCAGTACGGCGAACTGTTTCCTGGTGAGGGCGACGTAGCGGCCGTCGCGGTAGACCTCTCTGCGGAAGGGGTCGAGGCGCAGGCCGGCGATCTCCCGTACGGGGGGCCGGTTGTGCGGGCGTCTGCGGTCGAGTGCTCTGAGTCTGAGGGCGAGTTCGCGCAGTTCGAAGGGTTTGGTGAGGTAGTCGTCGGCGCCGAGTTCGAAGCCGGAGGCCTTGTCGTCGAGGCGGTCGGCGGCGGTGAGCATGAGGATGGGCATGCCGCTGCCGGAGGCGATGATGCGTTGGGCGATGTCGTCGCCGGAGGGTCCGGGGATGTCCCGGTCGAGGACGGCGATGTCGTAGGTGTTGATGCTCAGCAGTTCCAGGGCGGTGTCGCCGTCGCCCGCGATGTCGGCGGCGATCGCTTCCAGGCGCAGGCCGTCGCGGATGGCTTCCGCCAGGTAGAGCTCGTCCTCGACGATCAGCACACGCATGTCTTCGATGCTACGAGTGGGCGCGTATCGCGGGCGTATCGAAATCCGCATACGTGCCGGCAACACCGTGCTGTCTTCACTGGTGGTGGATGTGTGCCGACCCCATTCAGGATCCGAGGACGACTCAGTGAGCAGGACAGTGACCGGCGGTGAGCGGGACCAGGCTCGAGGCCAGGTGATGGCGCGTGTGGACAGGGCGGAGTCCGGGCAGGAGGGGCCCGTCCGCCGGATCGTCCGTGTCGGCCTCCGCCCCGGCTTGTGGAAGCGCGGTCCGGTGCTCGTCGTGCTGGCGCTGCTGCTCGGCCTGCTCATGCTGTTGCACGCGCGGATCCCGGACTACGGGGGTCTCGGCAGCCTGGTGGAGACGTTCCTGCCGTGGTTCGGGCTGTTCGTGCCGGTGCTGCTGGCGGGGGCGTTGTGGCGGCGTTCCGCGTTCGCGGTGGTCGCGCTGGTGTTGCCGGTCACGGTGTGGCTGAGCCTGTTCGGGGGGCTGATCGGCGACAGGTCCGGGTCGGGCGGTGATCTCGTCGTGGTCGGCCACAATGTCGGCGCGGGCAACTCCGACCCGGTGGGCACGGCTCGCGACCTGGCGGCCTCCGGGGCGGACGTGCTGGGGCTGGAGGAGATCACCCCGCAGGCGGTGCCGGTGTACGAGAGGGCTCTGGCGAGGGCGTATCCGTATCACGTGGTGCTGGGCACGGTCGGGCTGTGGAGCAGGTTGCCGCTGTCGGACAGCCGCCCGATCGACACCGGGATGGACGCCGGGCCGCTGGGGGCCGCCAAGTCGGCCGCCGACAAGCTGCCCTCCAACCGGGCGCTGCGTGCCACGGTGGCCACCGAGCGGGGTCCGCTGGCGGTGTATGTGGCCCATCTGGGGTCCGTCCGGGTGATGCCGAGGATGGGGTTCTGGACGAGCATGCGGGACCGTAACGCCGATGCGCTCGCTCGGGCGGTAGCCGCCGAGCCGAACGGGCGGGTGGTGCTGCTCGGTGACCTGAACGGCACCACGGACGACCGCGGGTTCGCCGGCCTCACCTCGCGGCTGCGGTCGGTCCAGGACGAGGCGGGTGACGGCTTCGGTTTCACCTGGCCTGCAAAGTTCCCGGTGGCGCGGATCGACCAGATCCTGGTGCGCGGTGTGGAGCCGGTGGGTTCCTGGGTGCTGCCGGCCACGGGCAGCGATCATCGGCCGGTGGCGGCCGGAATCAGCTGGTGACCTGCACGCAAAGGCTCTCTACGGCTGCTCGGCGTCGTCCGGTTGCGGCAGCGGCAGTTCCCGGACGGCCGGGTCGGTGACACGGGCCGTCAGGGCCTGTGCGAACCGGTCCGCGCGCAGGACGCGGAAGGGGCGGGAGTGGTACGGCCTCGTCTTGGGGTCGATCCGGTCGGTGAGGTGGTGCTGGTTGTGCAGGCCGGCGACCGTTTCGTAGGCGGTGGCGAGGTGGGTCTCGCGGGTGCGCCAGTCCTTGGCGGTCAGGGCCGCGGTGAGGACCGGGGTGAGGCGGTCGCCCGCCGTGGTCCGGGCGAAGGCGCTGCCGAGCCATTTGCCGTACGGGGGGTAGCGGCGGTCCATGAGGAGGCACAGGCGCATCAGGTGGCGGGTCAGGCGGGCGGCGATGACGGCCGAGCCGAGTTCGTCGCCGACTTCTCCGCAGCGGCCGACGAAGGCCTCCTCGTGGGCGATGCGCTGCCACTGGCAGGCGAGGACGTACAGCCAGAGGTCGTGCGGGTACCAGCGCAGGGCGGCGCGGGCGGGGGTGAGGGCGTGCAGGCCGTCGTGGAAGACGGCGCCGGCGGTGACCTCGGCGAGGCGCTGGGTGGGGGTGCCGAGCCAGTGGGCGGGGGTGATCGGGCGGGTGGGGTCGAAGCCGAGCGTGTCGGTGAACCACGAGGAGACGTGGGTGATCTCGACGCGGTGGTGGACGGGGCCGTCGGTGGCGCGCATGACGCGGATGTCGCGGGTCTCGCCGGTGGGTGCGAAGTGGGTGGGGTAGCCGTGGAAGGTCTTCGGGAGGCGCTCGGCGAGGGCGTGGGCGATGCGGCCCGCGTGGTGGGGGACGTCGCTCGGGTGGAGGAAGAGCTGGAGGCGCGGGCCCCATTCGTGGTCGGCGGAGCGCGGGGTGTCGTAGCCGAGGACTTCGGAGCCGGGGCCGATGCGGGCGGCGGAGTGGGGGATCCCGGGGGCGGTCTCCGCCAGCAACGGGGCCACCGCCTCGGTGTAGAAGCGGCGGGCCAGTTCGAGGCCCGGGACGAAGGAGGGGGTGGTCACGCGGTGCCGGAGGCCTTCGTGAGGGCCTCGTCGGTGAGGCGGTAGACCGTCCATTCGTCCTGGGGGCGGGCGCCGAGGGAGTCGTAGAAGCCGATCGCGGGGGTGTTCCAGTTCAGGACGGACCATTCGAGGCGCTGGTATCCGCGTTCGACGCAGATGCGGGCGAGTTGGGTGAGCAGGGCCTTGCCGTGGCCGGCGCCGCGGGCCGTGGGGCGGACGTAGAGGTCCTCCAGGTAGATGCCGTGGACTCCGCGCCAGGTGGAGAAGTTGAGGAACCAGATGGCGTAGCCGACGACCGCTTCGGTGTCGTCGGTCGCCACGTGGGCGTGGGCGGCGGGGTCCTGGCCGAAGAGGGCTTCTTGGAGTTGTTCCTCGGTCGTGCGCACCTCGTGCAACGCCTTTTCGTAGTCGGCGAGTTCGCGGATGAGCGCGTGGATCGCGGGGATGTCGGCGGGGGTCGCGGGGCGGATCACGTCAGGCTCCTGGGGTGCGCAGGCGGTGGGCGATTTCGAGTTGGCGTTCTTGGACGGGGCGGCCGTCCTCGATGTCCCAGAGGGCGTTCTGGAGGAGCCGTCCCAGGGTCCAGGCACGCGCGCGTGCGCGGTCCAGGCCGAGGATGTCGGTCATGGCGTCGAAGCGCCAGGTGATCTCGTCGGCGTCGAAGCGGTTGTCGAGGGCGGGCCACAGTTCGAACCCGGGGTCGCCGGCGAGGGGTTTGGGGTCGATGGCGAGCCAGGGGGCGCGATCCGATGCGAGGACGTTCTCGTCGTGCAGGTCCCAGTGCAGGAGCCGGTCGCCGGGTTCGTCGGCGACCTCGCGTACGGCGGCCGCGCAGTCGGCGACGGTTCGGCGGGTCTCCGGGTCGGGGATGCGGTTGAGGGCTTCGGGGGTCCGGTCGAGCATGGCGCGCGCGATGTCGCCGAGCCGGCGCATCCCGGTGGGGGCGGGCCCCGCGGTCAGGTGGGCGAGCAGGCCGGCGATGACGAGGACCGCGTCGCGGGTGCCGGGCAGGGTGGAGAGCATGCGGGTGGAGTCGAGGCGCTCCAGGAGCATGGTGTGGGTGGCCGGGTCGTGGTCGAGGAGGCGGACCGCCCCGTCGCCGTCCCATCGGCGCAGGGCGACGGGTTCGCCGGCGCTCTCGTCGTCGAGGAGCTGGAGCTTCAGGACGGCCGGGGTGCCGTCGCTGCGGCGGACGACCGGCAGGACCAGGGCGGCGACGCCGTGCATGGGGGAGCCGTCGGGTCTGAGGTCCCAGCGCTCCAGGAAGTCCTCGATCAGTGTCGGCAGTCCGGCGATGAACTCCCGGCCCCGGTCGCCGTGGTAAAGCTCCTGTGTCGCCGCCAGTTCCTGCGGGATGTCGATCACGTGCCGGACCCTACCGGCGTGCGTGAATCGACTCATGCGAATTAACCGGGGTCTCCACAGGGTGTGGGCGTACGTCCGCAGCGCCCCCGGCACCTATGTGTGGCTGTCGGTCCTGTTCGTGTCGACGGTGGCGTTGCACCACATGTCGCCGGATTTCGAGGAGCAGTTCCTGCGGCAGCGCTCGACCAACATCCATGAGCTGTCGAGCAATCCGGTGCGGGTGCTGGTCTCCAGCGCGATGTGGATCGACGGCGGGCACTGGCTGCCGTACGTCGTCCTCTTCTCGGTCTTCCAGGCGCCGGCGGAGCGGTGGCTGGGGACCGCGCGGTGGCTGGCGGTGTGCGCGGCGGCGCACGTACTGGCCACGTTGATCAGCGAGGGGGCGCTGCTGTGGGGCATCCGGCACGCGATGGCGCCCGCGTCCGCGGTCAACACCCTGGACATCGGGGTGAGTTACTCCCTGGCCGGAGTGATCGCCGTGCTCGTGTACCGGATTCCGGCGCCCTGGCGGTACGTCTACGGCTTCGCGGTTCTCGTCGTGTACGCGGTGCCCCTGGTGACCGGGCGGACCTTCACCGATCTCGGGCACTTCACCTCGGCGCTGATCGGGTTCGGGTGTTATCCGCTGGTCAGGGGGCGGGAAAGAGTACGGATTCCGAAGGAGACAGCGGGCGCGTCGTCGGGCTAACGTCCCAGGCCATGAGCAGCAGGGTCGTGAACGGCGGCATCTCCTTCTGGTACGCGGACGACGGCTTCCCCGAGGCGCGGGAGCCGCTCGGCGGTGACGCGTCGGCGGACGTCGTGATCGTCGGCGGCGGGTACACGGGACTGTGGACGGCGTACTACCTGAAGAAGGCCGTGCCCTTTCTGCGGATCACCGTCCTGGAGCAGAAGTTCTGCGGCTACGGCGCTTCCGGTCGCAACGGCGGCTGGCTGTACAACGGCGTCGCGGGTCGCGACCGGTACGCGCAACTGCACGGCCACGAGGCCGCCGTACGTCTCCAGAAGGCCATGAACGACACCGTCGACGAGGTCGCCAGGGCCGTCGGCGAGGAGGGGTTCGACGCCGGGCTCCACAAGGGTGGCGTCCTCGAAGTCGCCCGTACGCCCGCGCAGTTGGCCCGCCTGAGGGCCTTCCACGAGCACGAACTGTCGTACGGCGAGAAGGACCGTGAGCTGTACGGCGCCCGCGAGACGGCCGAGCGGATCCGGGTCGCGGACGCGGTCGGGTCGTCGTGGACGCCGCACGGGGCGCGGGTGCATCCGGTGAAGCTGGTGAAGGGGCTGGCGGCGGCCGTCGAGGCGCTCGGCGTGACGATCCACGAGCAGACGCCGGTGACGGAGATCCGGCCCAAGCACGCGGTCACTCCGTACGGGACCGTCCGCGCGCCCTATGTCCTGCGCTGCACCGAGGGCTTCACGGCCGCGCTGAAGGGGCAGAAGCGGACCTGGCTGCCGATGAACTCGTCGATGATCGCCACCGAGCCGCTGACCGACGAGCAGTGGGCGGTGATCGGCTGGGAGGGGCGGCAGACGCTGGGGGACATGGCGCACGCCTACATGTACGCGCAGCGCACCGCCGACGGGCGGATCGCGCTGGGCGGGCGCGGGGCGCCGTACCGGTTCGGTTCGCGCACCGACAACGACGGGCGGACGCAGGCCGAGACGGTCGAGGCGCTGCGGGAGATCCTCGTCGGGTTCTTCCCGATGCTGGCCGGGACGCGGATCGAGCACGCCTGGTCGGGGGTGCTGGGCGTGCCGCGTGACTGGTGCGCGTCGGTGACGCTGGACCGTTCGACGGGGATCGGCTGGGCGGGCGGTTACGTCGGCTCCGGCGTCGCGACCGCCAACCTGGCTGCCCGGACCCTGCGGGACCTGGTCCAGCAGGACTCCGGACAGGGCGGTCGGACCGAGCTCACCGAACTCCCGTGGGTCGGCCACAAGGTACGCAGGTGGGAGCCGGAACCGCTGCGCTGGCTGGGCGTGCAGGGCATGTACGCCACGTACCGGACGGCGGACCGGCGCGAGCGCACCAGCCACAGCCCCCAGTCGTCCCGGCTGGCCCGGTGGGCGGACCGGGTGGCCGGGCGGCACTGAGCTTCCGGGAGGCCGGGTTCAGGTGACCGGCTCCGGGACCGGAGCCGCGGCGGGCGCCCCGTGTTTCGGGGGCTTCGCCGTCACCATCAGGCCCGCGATCAGGCCGGCCAGGAGCATGATGCCGGCCGCCCACCAGATGGCGACGGTGTAGCCGTGCACGACGCCCTCCTTGATGATCAGGGCCTTCTTCGACGGGTCGGTCAGGTGGGCGCTGACGTAGGCGGTGCTGCTGGTGGTGGCGATCGTGTTGAGCAGGGCCGTGCCGATCGAACCGCCCACCTGCTGCGAGGTGTTGACGGTCGCCGAGGTCACCCCGGAGTCCTGCGGGGCGACGCCCGCGGTGGCGGTGGAGAACACCGGCATGAAGGTGAGGCCCATGCCGAGGCCCATGAGGAGCAGGGCGGGCAGGATCTCGGTGGCGTAGGAGCTGTCGACCGTCATCCGGGTGAGGATCAGCATGCCGCTCGCGGCGAGGACCATGCCGGGGACCATGAGCATGCGGGGCGCGACGTGATTCATCAGCCGGGCGGAGATCTGGGTGGAGCCGATGATGATCGCGGCGGTCATCGGCAGGAAGGCGAGCCCGGTCCGCACGGGTGAGTAGGCGAGCACGACCTGCAGGTAGTAGGTCATGAACAGGAACAGCCCGAACATGCCGATGACGGCGAGTCCCATGGTCAGGAAGCAGCCCGCGCGGTTGCGGTCCTTGACGATGTGCAGCGGGAGGAGGGGGAAGGGGGCCCGGGACTGCCACCACACGAAGGCCGCGAGGAGTACGACGCCCCCCGCGATCAGGGTCAGCACCAGGGGGTCGCTCCAGCCCCGGGGCTGGGCCTCGCTGAAGCCGTAGACGATCGCGACCAGGCCGCCGCAGCCCAGCAGCACGCCGGGCACGTCGAGGCGGGCGCCCGTGTGGCCGGGGCGGTCGTGCAGCAGGGCGAGGGCGCCGAGGACGGCGGCGACGGCGATGGGCACGTTGACGTACAGGCACCAGCGCCAGTTCAGGTACTCGGTGAGCAGCCCGCCGACGATGAACCCGATCGCGGAACCGGAGCCCGCGAGGGCGCCGTAGATCCCGAAGGCCTTTCCGCGTTCCTTGGGGTCGGTGAAGGTCGTGGTGAGCAGGGACAGCGCGGAGGGGGCGAGCAAGGCCGCGAACGCGCCCTGGAGGGCGCGGGCGGCGAAGAGCATGCCGGGGCCGGTGGCGGCGCCGCCGAGTGCGGAGGCGGCGGCGAAACCGACCAGACCGATCACGAAGGTGCGCTTGCGGCCCACCAGGTCGGCGATGCGGCCGCCGAGCAGGAGGAGACCGCCGAAGGCGAGCGTGTAGGCGGTGATCACCCACTGCCTGTTCGCGTCGGACATGCCCAGGTCCTGCTGTGCGGAAGGGAGCGCGATGTTCACGATGGTCGCGTCGAGGACGACCATCAGCTGCGCGAGGGCGATGACCACCAGGCCCCACCAGCGGCGCGGATCCTCATCTGTCCGGGTGACGCTCACCTGGCCAGAGGACCATGAGTCGGTACGAGTCGCATCTGGGCGTGTCATGGCTCCAGGACCACCTTTCCGGTTGTGCCGCGGGTCTCCAGCGCCCGGTGGGCGGCGGCGGCCCCGGCGAGCGGGAAACGCTGTACGGCAGGGGTGAGTCGGCCCGCGGCGGCTTCGGCGAGGGCGCGTAGTTCGAGGGTGCGCAGGGGGTTCGGGCCGCCCGCCTTCCGGGCCATGACGGGCCCGAGGACCTGTTCGGAGACGCCCTCGACGAGGTACGGCCGGCCGTCGCGGATGCCTTCGCCGGACCAGCCGAAGACGAGGTGCTGCCCTTGGGGGCCCAGCAGGCCGACACACGCGCGGGCGACGGCTCCTCCCACCCCGTCGAAGACGACGGTGGCGGTGCGGTCGCCGAGGAAGGCGCGGACCTTCCCGGGCCATGCGGGGTCCTTGTAGTCGACGGCGAGGTCGGCGCCGTTCTTCTCGGCGAGGCCCACCTTGTGCGGGCCGCCGGCCAGGGCGACGACCGTGGCCCCGGCGTTCTTCGCGTACTGCACGAGCAGCGTGCCGATGCCTCCGGCCGCCGCCGGGATCACGGCCACGGAGTCCGGACCGAGCTCGGCGAACTGGACGATCCCCATCGCCGTACGGCCCGTGCCGATCATGGCGACGGCCTGGGCGAAGTCGAGGTTGCCGGGGATCTCGTGGACGCGGTCGACATCGGTGACGGCGAGTTCGGCGTAGCCTCCGGGGGCGAAACCGAGGTGGGCGACCACGCGCTTGCCGAGCCACAGGGCGGCGACCCCCTCGCCGAGGGATTCGACGACTCCGGCGACCTCGCGGCCGGGGACGGTGGGCAGGGCGGGCGGCCGGGGTGCCGGTCCCTGCTGCCCCTCGCGCAGGGCGGTGTCCAGGAGGTGGACTCCGGCCGCCCGTACGGCGATACGGACCTGGCCGGGGCCCGGTACCGGGTCCTCGGTCTGTTCGTAGGTGAGGTTCTCGGCGGGGCCGAAGGCGTGCAGGCGGATGGCGTGCATGAGGAGAACTCCCTGTGTCGTCAGGGGCCCCACTCTTCGACCTCAAGCATGCTTGAGGTCAAGAGCGTTCCGGCCGAGTGCCAGCGAGACGGCGGTGAGCGCGCTGTTGAAGGACACCTCCGAGAGGACCCCGGGCGCCGCGACCTGGTCGCCCGCGAGATAGACGCCGTCGCCCCGGTCGACGGCGGGCCGGTCGCGCCAGCTGGTGCCGGGCAGGTCGACGGCTCCCGTACGGCCGTTCGCGACGGACTCGCGTCGCCAGGTGACGCGCTCGCGCCAGCCGTCGAAGGCGAGGTCGAGCAACTGTTCCGCGCGCACGATCCCGTCGGCCCTGGTCTCGTGCGGGGCGATCGGGATCTGGCCCTGGAGGAGCTGTTCGCCCTCGGGTGCCAGGGTGCGGTCCTGGGCGGTGAACCGTTCGAGCCAGCCGGGGGAGTCGAGGTCGGAGACGGCGAAGGCGTCGCCGCGCCGGGTGCGCAGCGCGAGGTCGAGGAGGGCCGTACGGCCGCTCGGCCAGGCCAGCGAGTCGTCGCCGAGGAGCCGGCGGGCCGCGTCGAGGGAGGTGGCGACGACGACGGGGGTGTCGGTGGGCAGGGTGTCCACGCGGGCCAGGGTCTCCATCCGGACGCCCAGGTTCCAGGCGCGGGCGGCCATCCGGTCGACGACGCCGGCCCAGCCGCCGCGCGGGTAGTGCGCCTCGGGCGGCAGCTTGGTGGCGCGCCGGAGCCGTTCCTGCACGAACGCGGCGGACAGGGCGCCGGGGTCGTGGTGGAAGAGGGCGACGGCGGAGTAGTGGGCGGCGGCACGGGCGCCCTCCTCGCCGGCCAGCCCGGTGGCCCAGGACATGAAGTCCACGTCGATCGGGGCCTGTTGGGCAGTGCGGCGCAGCAGTTTGAGCATCGCGAAGGGCGGGGTCCGGCGCAGTGCGCCCCTGTGCCGCAGGCGCAGCCGGGCCGCCTCCAGGGGTGGCAGCGGGGCGAGCGGTCCGATGAGGTCGCGCTGCTGGAGCCAGGACCAGTGCGGGCCGCCGCTGTAGAGGGCGTGCGGGCCGTCGTTCGTGCGGTACGGCCCCTCGGCGGTCCTGGCCCGGCCGCCGAGGGTGTGATGGGCCTCGTACACGGTGACCTTGGCGCCCGCCTCGGCGGCGGTGATCGCCGCGGTCAGCCCGGCGAGGCCGCCGCCGATGACGGTGATGCGGTGCATGGCTGGGGTCTCCCTCTCCTCGGGGTGGGTTCCGTCGTCGGTATGACTGCTCGAGGGCACCGGAATGTGACATGGGGCCCGTCGGCGCAGGTCAGGGCGGTTGTCAGTGGCGGGGTGCAGGATGGGGGCATGGTGAGTCGAGGGACGGGTGCGAGCAGGGTGAAGGGGGCGCGGCGGCCCGAGCTGCGGCTGCCCCCGCTGGAGCCGCACGGGGGAGCGGAGCTGGAGCCGGACGGGGACTACGACGGCCTGGAGTTCCTGGAGACGGACTTCGTGGGGCAGGACGGGGCGGGGGCCCGTTTCATGGACTGCGCGCTGAGAAGCTGCGCGCTGGACGAGACCCGGCTGCACCACGCCCGCTTCCTCGACTCGGTCCTCACCGGCATCCGGGGCGTGGGCACCGACCTCGCGGAGTCGACCCTGCGTGACGTCGAGCTGATCGACGCCCGGCTCGGCGGAGTGCAGCTGCACGGCGCGGCGCTGGAGCGGGTCGTGATCCGGGGCGGCAAGATCGACTACCTGAACCTGCGCACGGCCGTCCTGAAGGACGTCGTCTTCGAGAGCTGCGTCCTGGTGGAACCGGACTTCGGCGGTGCCCGCCTGGAGCGCGTGGAGTTCGTGGACTGCGCCCTCAAGGGCGCGGACCTCACGGCGGCGACCCTCAAGGACGTCGACCTGCGCGGCGCCGCGTCACTGGAGATCGCCCGGGGGATCGACCGCCTCGCCGGGGCGGTGATCACCCCGTCCCAACTGCTGGATCTGGCACCGGTGCTGGCGGCGGAGGTGGGGATTAGGGTGGAGGGCTGACGGGAGGCGCCGGCCCGCGCGAGCTGTCCTGCCGAAGGGGAGTCCTGCTCTCTCGTGGCCCCGCGCGAGCGGTGGCGGCGGTCGGCCGGAGTGCGAGGTCGGTCGCGTGCGTGAGGTCGGTCGGAGGGGTGCCGGGGCTCACCGCGGGATCGGTCGCCTTCGGGGCCTTCGGGTGGGTCGGCCGGTCGGCTGGTGGTGTGAGGGCGGTTGGACGAGTGCCGGGACGTGCCGCGGGGTGCGGTCGTTCGGGTCGCCTTCGGCCGGTCGTGTGAGGTTGGTGAGCCGTCGGTCAGTGTTCGCCGTGGGGGTGCGGTCGTCCGGGTCGCCTTCGGGTCGGTCGGCCGGTCGGCCGGTCGTGTGAGGTTGCCGGTGGTGTGAGGTCGGTCAGCCGTCCGCCAGTACCCGCCGCAGTGCCGCTCTCCCCGCCGTCCCCCAGGTCGGTTTGCCGCCGGGGAGGCCCTTGTCGCCGGCCTGGCCGATGGCGAGCAGGCCGAGGGTGCTGCGGACCGCCCAGGCGCGGGCGCGCTGGATCAGGGGCTGGTCGTCGGTGCCGTAGGACTTGAAGAAGCGAGGGGCCGCGCCGTCCGGCAGGAGGAGCCAGGCGGCCGCGAGGTCTGTCGCCGGGTCACCGGCGCACAGTTCGCCGAAGTCGATCACGCCCGTGAGCGTGCCGTCCGCCACGACGACGTTCGCGGGATGCAGGTCCCCGTGCAGCCACAGCGGGGGCTCCTGCCAGGCAGCGGCGGCGAGGCCCGCCTCCCACACCCTGCGGACGTCGTCGGCGGCGAACTCGCCGAGGTCCATGGTCCGCAGCGCCTTGTCGACCCCGGCCGCGTGGGCGGCGAGCGGCACTCCCCGGTCGGGGTTCGCCGGTGCGTCGGCGGGCGCCGGGCGGTGCAGGGCACGCAGGAAGTCCGCGAGGGCGTCGGCCGCGTGGTCGGCGCGGGTGACCGGGACGCGGTCGGCCGGGTCGCCGGGGACCCAGGCGACCACGGTCCAGGGGGCGGAGAAGTGGGCGGACGGCCGGCCGAGCCGGTGCGGCGTGGGCACGGGGAGCGGGAGCAGCGGAGCGAGGGCGGGCAGCCAGCGGTGCTCCTTGAGAAGGAGGCCCGGGGCCCGGGGTGTGCGAGGCAGACGTATCGCCAACTCCTCGCCCAGGCGCCAGAGTTCGTTGTCCCAGCCCCGGACGGCCGGTCCCAGGTCCAGGTTCGCGAGATCCGGGTGCTGCTCCCGCAGCAGGGACCGCAGAAGATCCTCGTCGACCGAGATGTCGCCGCTCTCCATACTCACTTCACCGCTCACTTCATCCTCGGGAACCGCGCCTGGAGCGTCCAGATCGCCGGGTTCTCGTCCAGGTCGTCGTGCAGATCGCTCAGGTCCGCGATCAGGTCGTGCAGGAAGTCGCGGGCCTCGCGGCGCAGGTCCGCGTGGGAGAAGGTGAGCGGCGGTTCCTCCACCGGCATCCAGTCGGCCTCGATGTCCACCCACCCGAAACGGCGCTCGAAGAGCATCCGGTCGGTGGACTCGGTGAAGTCGAGCTCCGCGTACTGGGGGCGGGAGGCGCGGGAGCCCGCGGGGTCGCGGTCGAGGCGTTCCACGATGTCGCACAGCGCCCATGCGAAGTCGAGCACCGGCACCCATCCCCAGGCTGTGGACAGTTCCCGGTCCTCCTTGGTGTCCGCGAGGTAGACGTCTCCGCAGAACAGGTCGTGCCGCAGCGCGTGGACGTCCGCGCGGCGGTAGTCGGTCTGCGGGGGGTCCGGGAAGCGGTTGGAGAGGGCGTAGCCGATGTCGAGCACGTAGGCGATGGTGTCACGCGGGTCCTCATAGGATCACGGGCGTGCCCCGATCCGCGCCGCTCCTCCCCACGCCGCTCGTCCCCACCGCCCTGCTCCTGGCGGGAGCCCTCGCCCTCACCGCGTGCGACGGCGGTGTGCACGGCACCCCGGGCGGCTCCGGCCTGCGCGACCCGTACTTCCCGAAGATGGGCAACGGCGGCTACGACGTCACCCACTACGCCCTGGATCTCGCCTACGACCCGGACGCGAACCGGCTCTCCGGCACCGCGACCCTCACCGCCCGCGCCACCCAGGACCTGACCGCCTTCGACCTGGACCTCGACGGCCTGGACGTGGAGAAGGTCACCGTCGGGGGCAGAGCGGCCCGCTGGAACCGCGCCGGCCAGGAGCTGACCGTACGCCCGCACGACGACCTCGAAGAGGACCGCGTCTTCCGCGTGACCGTCGCCTACTCCGGCACGCCGAAGACGATCACCGACCCGGACGGCTCGAAGGAGGGCTGGCTGGAGACCGAGGACGGCGCGGTGGCCCTCGGCGAGCCGACCGGCTCGATGGCCTGGTTCCCCGGCAACCACCACCCCTCCGACAAGGCGTCCTACGACCTCACGATCACCGTACCCAAGGGCCTCCAGGCCGTCTCCAACGGCGAGTTGACGGCGAGCCGGACCAGCGGCGGCCGTACGACCACCACGTGGCACACCGCCGAACCCATGGCCGGCTACCTCGCCACCCTCGCGATCGGCGACTACGACGTCCACAGCTCCACGACCGCCGACGGCCTGCCCGTGTACACGGCCGTCGACCCGGCGGAGGCGGCCGCGAGCCGGAAGGTCCTGGCGCAGATCCCCGCGGTGATGAAGTGGGCGCAGGACACCTTCGGCCCGTACCCCTTCTCCTCCACCGGCGCGATCGTCGACCGCGCGGGGGACGCCGAGTATGCACTGGAGACCCAGAACCGCCCCTTCTTCCCCGGCGCCCCCGACACCGAGACCCTCGTCCACGAACTCGCCCACCAGTGGTACGGCGACTCGGTCACCCCGAAGACCTGGCGGGACATGTGGCTCAACGAGGGCTTCGCGACCTACGCCGAGTGGCTGTGGGACGAGGACCACGGCGGTGACAGCGCCCAGAAGACCTTCGACGCGCTCTACGACCACGGCGAGGACGACTACGACGACCTCTGGGACTTCCCGCCGGGTAAGCCGTCCAGCGCCGCGCACCTCTCCGACAGCCCCGTCTACCAGCGCGGCGCGATGGTCCTCCACAAGATCCGGCAGCGGCTCGGCGACACCGCCTTCCGCGCCCTCCTCCGCGACTGGCCCACCACCCACCGCCACGGCAACGCCGACACCGAGGACTTCACGTCGTACGTCGAAGACCTCGCCCCCGACGAGGACTTCGGCCCGGTCTGGGAGCAGTGGCTGTACGGGGACGGGAAACCGGCACAACCCTGAGGGGGAGAGGTCAGGACCCCTGCCCGAGATCCCGCCGCATCGCCGCCCGCGCCGCCCGGATCGCCTTCGCGTGTCTGAGCCGGTGCTCCTGCAAGGCCGGTGAGCCGAGGGGCACGTCGTCGGCGGCGAGCACGTCCTGGAGTTCGCGCAGGGTGCCGTGGACGGCCTCGATCACGTCCGACATCTCCTGCGGGGCGCAGATCAGCGCCGACTCGCGTATCTCGTCGCAGCCCGACGCCCGGAACGCCTCCCAAACGGCGACGTCGAGGGGACCCCGGCCGGGGGCCGGAGCGCCGCAGCGTACATGTCCTCGTTGGCCTGGCGGTACTTCGTCAGACAGGCCACGTAGATCTCCTTGCGTTCCTGCCGGGTCCGCTCGGTCACGTCGCGCCGCCGGCGGACCCGGTCGGCGAGCAGGGTCGAGCCGACCCCGACGATCGCGCCGAGCCCGGTTCCGGCCAGGGGCGTCCACTCCATCCCGGTCAGTCCCGCTCGGTGAGCGTTTTGCGCAACACCGCGCAAGGGCGCGCGTGTTGGCGGTCCCGGCGGTGGTCGATGACCTGATAGCCGAGGGCGGTCCAGAAGGCGAGAGCGCGGTCGTTGCCGTCGAGGACGGCGAGGCGTACGGCGGCACGGCCCTCGGTGCGGAAGCGGTCCTCGACGAGGGCGGCGAGGCGGCGGCCGTAGCCCTGCCGGTGCACCTCCGCGTCCACCATCAGCAGCCCGATCCACGGGTCCGGGTCAGCCGGGTCCGGGTGCTGGGCGAGCGTGATGGCCACCCCGACCAGCCGCCCCTCACTGCGGGCCAGCAGCACTTCCGCGTCCGGGTGAGCGAGCTCCTCGGCCAGCGCCGCCGCCACCTGCTCCGGGCGGATGTCCTCCGGGTCCGGGAAGTCACCGCTGAGCGCGAAGAACTCGCGGTTGGCGGCGTAGAGGGCGGTGAGCTCGGTCAGGAGCGGGGCCGGGATGTCGCGGTCGGGGGTGAGGGGGAGGGAGGTGAGGAGCATGCGGGGCACAGTAGTTGAAGGCCCTGCCGTGACCCCGGACGCAGTCTTGCGGAAGCCGTCGGCGTTGCAGGCGACGCTGGGCGGCCGGCCTGTACGTGCCGACGCTGAGCTGAGCGAGCGGGATCAGCGGAGGCGGTGACGACCGCGTGCCGGGTCCTGCCCGCCACACCCTCCACGACCGATGTCGCCCCCGGCGCCCCACGTCGGCGAGCGTGGTGGAGCCGGCTGCGGCCGGTTTCAGGTGGGGCGGCGGACGGCCTGTACGGCGGTGTCGTAGAGGTCGAACATGTCGGCCTGTCCGCCCAGGCGTACCCATTCCTCGTTGGCCGCCTGCATGCAGACGATCGCCGCGGCCGCGATCGCGCGGGCCTGCAGGGTGCGGTGGTCGGAGTCGGGCAGTCGCGGCTCGATGTGCGGAGCGAACAGGTCTTGCCAGCGGGCTTGTTTCTCGGCGTGGCCGGCGCGCAGGGAGTCGTTGGCGAACAGCAGCGTGATGAACTCCAGGCGTCCTTCGGCTGTTATGTCGATCTCCTCGAGCACCTGGAACGCCGCGCGCAGGGCCGTCCAGGCATCCTCGTCGGCCGGGCGCTCGGCGAGGCGTGCGGCGATCAGTTCGCCCTGTTCGTCCAGGCCGCTGAGGGCGAGGTCCTCCTTGTTGCGGAAGTAGTTGAACAGGGTCCGCCGGGACACACCCGCGGCGGCGGCGACCTCGTCGAGGGTCGTGTTGTCGAAGCCCTTGGCGCCGAACAGCTCGATGGCGGTCCGGGCCAGCAGTGATCGGACCACGGAGCGGGTCTGTTCCCGGATGGGGGCCGGTTTCTGAGTCATGCACCGATGGTACTTCACATCACACGATGCACTTACTTGCACTCAGTGCAAAGAGGTGCGTAGAGTGAATGCCATGAGCGACGTCGACTCCGTCCCCGCCGCCCTCACCAACAGTTAAGGAACCCCGTCATGACCATCACCGACGTCACCACGCAGCCCACCGACGCGGAGCGCTTCCTTCACATCCTCCAGACCCAGCGCGCCGCCTACCTCCGCGACGGAGCGCCCTCCCTGGAGGCGCGGCGCAGGGATCTGGCCCGGTTCAGGGCGGCGCTGATCGCCCGGCGTGGCGATATCGAGGAGGCGATCGACGCCGACTTCGGTCATCGCTCGCGTCACGAGAGTGCGCTGATGGAGGTGGTGGGGGTCGTGCAGGGGATCGACTACCTGCGTCGCAACCTTCGCCGGTTCATGCGCCCGACCCACCGCCACATCGAGCTGCTGCTGCGCAACGGCAGCAACCGCATCGAATACCAGCCGCTCGGCGTGGTCGGCGTCATCTCGCCGTGGAACTATCCGGTCAACCTGTCGCTCATGCCCGTCGTCACCGCGATCGCCGCCGGCAACCGCGTCATGCTCAAGCCGTCGAAGCTGACCCCGGCGACGAACGCGGTGCTCGCGTCGATGCTCAGCGAACTCTTCCCGCCGGAGCAGGTCACGATGGTCAGCGGCGACGGCTCCGCGTTCTCCTCCTTGCCGTTCGACCATCTCGTCTTCACCGGCAGCACCGAGGTCGGGCGGGCCGTGATGAAGGCGGCCGGCGACCACCTCGTCCCCGTCACGCTGGAGCTCGGCGGCAAGTCCCCGACCATCGTGGCCAAGGGGCACGTGCGGGACCAGGTGGTGTCCGACATCGTCTTCGGCAAGCTTCTCAGCGGCGGGCAGACCTGCATCGCCCCCGACTACGCGCTGGTGCACGAATCCGAGATCGACGCCTTCGTCACCGCCTACGACAGACTCGTCAAGGCCGCCTACCCCGACGGCCCCACCAGCGACGACTACACCTCGATCATCGACGACAAGCAGTACAGGATCCTCACCGACCTGATCGAGGACGCCCGTGCCCACGGGGCGCGGATCATCGAGGTCGGGCACCGGCCGGGCGACGCGGCCCGCCGTCCGCACACCCTCGCACCGACCGTCGTGCTCGGTGTCACGGACGACATGCGCATCGCCCACGAGGAGATATTCGGCCCCATCCTGCCGATCTTCGGTTACCGCGACATCGACGACGCCATCACCTACGTCAACGCACGGCCGCGGCCGCTCGCGCTCTACTACTTCGGCGACAACGGCCCCGAGCGGCGCAGGGTCCTCGACCGCACGACCTCCGGCAACGTCACCGTCAACGGCACCATCATGCACGTCGCACAGGACGACCTCCCCTTCGGCGGCGTCGGCGCCAGCGGGATGGGCAAGTACCACGGCATCGAAGGCTTCCGCACGCTCAGCCACCCCAAGGGCATCTACGTACAGGGACGCTGGAACGCCACCCGCATGCTGCGCGCCCCCTTCAACAAGCGCACCGAGGCCCTCCTCGACTTCCTGCTCCGCTGACGGAGCCATCCCCGGCGCCCGCCGGTCCCGAGCACCCTCACCCACACACGTGCGGCCGCCCGTTCGTCGACATCGAAGGCCACCGACGGCTGATCACGACCTCGACCCTCGCCCAGGCGGGCTCCGAGCCCGCCTCGGCAACACATGAGCACCAGATGACGGTCACAGACCGTCGCAAGGATGGAAAGGAGAAGGGGCGGAGGTCCCGCGAGGGCACCGTGTCCCCGACTGCCATGAACAAGATCGACTACCGCACCCAGACCACATTGATCACCGGTGCGAGTTCCGGCCTCGGCGCGGAGTTCGCCCGACAGTTCGCCGCGCGTGGCTCCAACCTCGTGCTGGTCGCCCGCCGCGCGGACCGGCTGGAAGCCCTGGCCGACGAACTGTCCGCGAAGTACCGGATCACGGCCACGGCGGTGCCTTTCGACCTCACCGTGCCCGGCGCGGGCGATGCACTGGCCCAGGAGGTGGCCCGGCGCGGGATCACCGTGACCAGCCTCGTCAATAACGCAGGCTTCGGCACCCATGCCCCGTTCCGCGAGGAGGACCCGGAACGCGTCCGGCAGGAGATCGGCCTGAACGTGACCAGCCTGGTCGACGTCACCAGGGCGTTCATCGGCCAGCTGACCGGCGTCCTGGTCAACACCGCCAGCTCACTGGGGTACCAGCCGTGGCCGAACGCCGCCGTCTACGGGGCGACCAAGGCCTTCGTGCTGAACTTCACCGAGGCGCTGTGGCAGGAATCGCGCGGGACCGGCCTGCGCGTGCTCGCCCTCTCCCCGGGCCCCACCCGCACCGAGTTCTTCGACGCGGCCGGCTCCGACGACATGGCCCGCGGTGTCCGGCTGCAGACCCCGAGCCAGGTGGTCACCACCGCACTGCGCACGCTGGACCGGCGCAACCCGCCGCCCAGCGTCGTCTCCGGCACCTTCAACTGGGTGATGACCCTGACCTCACGCTTCACCACCCGCCGAGCCAACGTTCTGGCCTTCGGCGCTGTGACCCAGTGGCAGAGGCGCTCGAGTGGGCCCGGCCACTGACCAACTACCCGAGGAGCCGGGGGTGCCGCCCGAGGGTTTCGGAGGCTGACCCGGAAGTGCCCACCTTGCAGCCGGCTGGGCGATTACGCAGGCGGCGATGGACTCTGGGAGGCGCGGAAGGCCAGGGGGGTATGGCCGGTGTGGCGTTCGAAGAACTTGCCGAAGTGGGTGGCGCTGGTGAAGCCGAGGTGGGCTGCGATGGTGGAGGCGGGTTCGGTGCCGTGGGCGAGGAGCCGCTTGGCTTCCAGGACGAGGCGCTGGTCGAGGTAGTCCTTGGCGCTGAGGCCCGCCGCGGCCTGGGTGGCGCGGGTGAGGGTGCGGGTGGAGTAGCCGAGCTCGCGGGCGTAGTCGTCGATGCGATGAGTGTGGGAGAAGCCTCGTTCGACCGCGTCGTGGAAGCGCAGGAAGGGCTCGGGGGCCGATTCAGCGGCCTGGCCGTGCTGCCGCAGGTGGGCCAGGCGCAGGAGTACGACGTCGAGCAGGCGGTGCAGCAAGGCGGTGTGGACCGGCAGCGGCTGGCGGTCGGACTGGGAGAACTCCGCGGCCAGTTGCTCGGCCGCAGCTGCCAGCGCGGGGGCCTCCGAGGGATCGGGGCTGTACAGGGGCATCGGGGCAGTGCCGGTGCCCAGTCCGGCCAGTTCCGCGGTCTCGGGGGCGACGAAGTCCTCCTGGAAGAAGATCAGGACGGCCTCGACCTGGTCAAGGTTCTGCCACTGGTGCACCTGGCCAGGCCGGATCCACAGCCAGGAACCGGGCGGCAGTACGTACCCGGTGAAGTCGACGCGGTGGCGCAGGGTGCCGGCGGTGACCAGCATCAGGGTGTGGAAGTCCTGCCGGTGCGGGGTGGCGATGTGCCAGGGCCAGTCACGGATGCGGTCGCGGAAGTCGGCCAGGGTCATGACCTCCACGCCCGCCGGGGCTCCGGCCGGAGGCTGGAAAGCCACCCTCGGCAGTCCCTGCTCCCGCCGAGCGGGCTGCGGCCGTGCTTGTCGCCTGTGGACCATCACGAGACCGCAGCGTACCTCGCGGGACCTCCGGTTCCGTCCCAGTATGGAGGTGTTCCAGGGGCGCGGGCCCGAGAGAGTGGGAAACCGGCGGTGTCCGTTGCGGCCGATGACCGGTCGTGAGCCGGTCATCAACGATCCGCCCCTTCCCGCGTCCCCTCATCACCGCTCATCCCCATTCCGACAGGAGCACAGCCATGCACGGCACCCTCACGGTCATCGACAAGGGCCACGTTCGCATCCACAGCTACGTCTCGCCCGAGGACGGCCTGGGCGTGACCACCCAGCTGATCGAGACCCCATCGCGGATCATCGCCGTCGACGCGCAGTTCGTCCTGGCCTACGCCGACGAGGTCGTCGCCTACGCCAAGAGCCTCGGCAAGCCGCTCGACCGCCTCGTCGTCAGCCATGCTCATCCGGACCACTACCAGGGCGCGGCCCGCTTCGGCGTCCCCGTGCACGCGCTGCCGGAGACAGTCGCGGAGATCGTCGCCATGGGTGCCAAGACGGATCTGCCCACCGGCGCCGCGATCCCGCTCGCCGACATGACTCCGACCGTGGAGATCACCCCGGGCACCGAGGTCATCGACGGCATCCCGTTCGTGTTCGAGAAGGTCACCGGCGGCGAGATCCACACCACCCTCGTGATCAAGCTCCCCGAGCAGGGTGTCCTGGTCGCTCAGGACGTCGTCTACAACCAGACCCACCTGTGGTTCCTGGACAAGGACTTCGACGGCTGGCAGGCCAACATCGACCGCTTCGCAGCCCAGACCGAGTACGACACCATCCTGCCCGGCCACGGCGAGCCGACCACCCCGGCCGTCTGGGCCCAGCTCACCGACTACGTCAACGCCGGCCGGGAACTGCTCGGTGACGACGGCGACGCGTACAAGAAGGCCATCACCGAGCGCTACCCCACCTACCAGGGCGCGGCTCTCATCGACGTCGCCAACGCCTACATGTTCGGCCCCGGGAACTGAAGTCCGCTCCCGACAGACCCTAGTCCTTGTAACGCGGCAGGCCGTCCGTGGAGATCGTCCAGTCGCCGATGGTGACATCCTCGCCGTAGACGAAGTCCTTGCGGGTGGCGTAGCTGGGGCCGTCGGGGGTGGGGTGGATGTCGGTGAGGACGGCGCCGGTGCCGGTCCGAGGGTCGAAGATCGCGTAGACGGGGATGCCGATCAGGGGGTAGTCGCGCATCTTGGTGACCCAGTCGTTGTCGGGGTTGGAGCGTGAGACGACCTCGATGGCGGCGACCAGGGTGCGGGGATCGAAGGACCCGGGGACGTCCATGTCCGGCATGGCGATCACCATCACGTCGGGGCGGCGCAGAATCCGTTCGGCGCCGTCCTCGACGTCGGGCTCGCCCGTATGGGCCACGATCTCTTCCGGCATCACCTTTTCCAGGCGCCTGCGAAGGTGCAGTGTGGTCAGCTCGTGCGGACCGACGGGCGCCATCATGTCGTGAACGATCCCTTCCTTGGTGACCTCGAACTTGCCGGGCAAGGTGTCTTCCACCGACTGAACGAAGTCCCGCATGGCCCGGTAGCGGTGGGAAGCACTCTGGCGCGCGTCGTCTGGTGCGATGGTCATGGCGCTCGCTCCTCGTCTGTGCCCGCGGGCAAGGATCGTCGCTTTCATGCTAGGCGGCCTCCAGGGGATCGCATCGGCAGTCGCGGCAGCGGCCTGGTTCGGGGGCACGGAAGGCGCGGTCGCAGCCGTCGCAGGTCTGGAGGGGGTGCCGGATGTCCGGGGGCGGGGTGGGCGGCCGGTACGGGGGCAGGGGTGGCAGCTGGGCGGTGAGGCGGTGGGCCAGGAGGGCCGCCGGGCGGTGCAGGGGTTCCATGGGGAGGCGCGCGGTCAGGGCGTCCCGTACGGCGGTGGGGGTCAGGTCCCGTTCCAGCCAGGCGGCGACTCCGGGGGCCAGGTGTTCCGTGTCCGTGGCCGACAGGAGCAGGCGGGGGTCGTGGCGGCTGAGGGTGGCGAGGAGCTCGATGGCCCGCTGGATGAGCGCGGGGGCCGGGTAGCCCGGCTGCGGTACGGCGGGCAGGAGCTTCTTGCGGGGAGGTTGCCGTTTCTTCGGCGGCCCGGGGGCTTGGTCCTCACCGGTCCGGCCGCGGTGACCCGGCCGGTTGCAGGAGACCGTGCGGGTGACGATACGGCCGCCGGGGACGCGTTCGCGGGTGCGGCGCAGGTAGCCGTGGGTCTCCAGGTCCCGCAGGGCGGCGGCGATACGGTCCCTGCCCTCGGGGAAGCGGGCCGCGAGCGTCTTGATGTCCACGCGGGCGCCGGCGGGGAGGGACTGGATGTACAGGGCCAGCCCTCTCGCCACGAGCGAGAGCTCGGGGTGCTGGGCGAGGTGGTTGCCGATCACCGTGAAGCGGGTGGTGTGCCGGGCGTTCTCGTGAACGAGGCCCCCCGCGTGGGAGTGGTTTTTGCCCGCGTCGCGGGACCGGGCGCGCGAGGGCGCGCTAGGGTTTTGGGGGTCCATCGGGAAGCGACTTTCTTCCTTGGTGGGCGCCACCGGGAAGGTGCTTCTTCCTTGGTGGTCAGGCCCTCGCATCGGGATGCCAGTCCCGGCGAGGGCCGTTGCATGTCTGCGGTTGTGTTGCGCCGACTGTAGGGCAGGCAACCGGGGCGAAATCCAGCTGAGTTGGCGATGTTCACCCGCCCGGGTGAGCTGCGCCGCGAGGCGGGAGGAAAGGTGGGGCTTGGTCTGGGTTCTTTCTCTTCGGGGTTCTTTGGGAAAGGCCGCCCGCGCCACCGATGTACGGGTTTCCGGGTTGCGGTGACAGGTCGATTTCCGCCCACACCGTCTTGCGCGGACGGGGCCCCGGCGCCACGCCCCAACGGTCGGCGAGCGCGTCCACCAGGACCAGGCCCCGGCCCGACTCGGCGTCCGGTGCGGGGAGTTCGGCGCGTGGCAGACGGTCACCCCGGGTGTCCGTGACCTCGATGCGCAGGGTGCCGCCGACGACGTAGAGCGTCACGCGGAAGTCGCGTCCCGAGACCCGGCCGTGTGTTGACGCGTTCGCCGCCAGCTCCGCCACGATGTGCTCCGCGGGGTGCAACGGGAGGCCCCACTCGCGGAGTTGCTCCGTCGCCAGGAGTCTGGCCAGGCGGGCGCCTCGCGGTGTCGGGGAGAGCAGGACGCTGAAATTCCTGATGACGGCGGTTTCTTGATTCACGTCACTCAGCGTGGTGGCGCTCGCTTACCGTGAACAGTGATGGAGCCGATACGTACGGTGACTGTCCGGAGCCTGTCCGGTCGTGTCCGGGCTGTCGGAGGCCGACGCAGGGATAGGGGCGACGCGGGTACGGACGTACACGGCGGAGGGGCGCGGGATGAGTGTGGATGGCGAGACGGTCGACCCGGACGACGAGTGGGGTGTCGCGGTCATCGCGACGGTCGGGAGGCAACTGAAGCTGCGACGCGAGGCCGTGGGGATGCGGGCCGCGGAGTTCGGGGAGGCGGTCGGGTACGGCGAGGACCTCGTCTACAAGATCGAGGGCGGCAAGCGGATTCCCCGGCAGGAGTATCTGGACAGGGCGGACGAGGTGTTGGGGGCCGGTGGGCTCATCTCCGCGGCTTGGGAGGACGTCAAGAAGGTCCGGTACCCCAAGAAGGTGCGGGAGCTGGCCAAGTTGGAGGGGCAGGCCGTCGAGATCGGGGTGTACGAGTGCAACATCGTCGCCGGGTTGTTGCAGACGCCGGAGCATGCGCGGACCGTCATCTCCGCCGCCCAGCCGCCCTATTCGCCGGACGACGTGGAGCGCATGGTGAACGCTCGGCTGGCCCGGCAGTCCGTCTTCGAGCGCGATCCGGCGCCGTCCATCCACTTCGTGCTGGAGGAGGCCGTCCTGCGTCGTCCCATCGGAGGCACAATGGTGTGGCGACGACAGCTCGAACACCTGCTGGAGGTGGGGCAGCTGCACAACGTGGTGCTTCAGGTGATGCCGCTGAACACCGAGGTCCACTCCGGTCTGGACGGAAGGATCGAGGTGCTGAAGTTCCCGGACGGTACGGCGGTTGGGCGTTCCGACGGTCGTGCCACGTCGGATCCGAAACAGCTGCGCATCCTGGAACTGCGGTATGGCACGATCCGCGCGCAGGCTCTCTCACCAGGGGAGTCGTTGGTCCTCATCGAACAACTGCTGGGAGCAACATGATCCGCAAGTCCGCTGCCGGGGACGTCTCCGACCTGGCGTGGTTCAAGAGCAGCTACAGCGGGGGCAACGACGGCAACTCCTGCGTCGAGATCGCGGTAGCACCCCGCGCTGTCCATGTCCGCGACTCCAAGAACGACACCATCGGTCCCCGCCTGGCCTTCACCCCGGCCAGCTGGACCGTGTTCGTGTCACAGACCTGACGCCGGAGCCCCCGGCCGGTACGGCCAGGGGCTCCCGCTCAGCTCAGCGCGGCGACACGTCAGACGTTGACGCCGAAGTCCTGGGCGATGCCCACCAGGCCGGAGGCGTAGCCCTGGCCCACCGCGCGGAACTTCCACTCCGCGCCGTTGCGGTACAGCTCGCCGAAGACCATTGCCGTCTCCGTGGCCGCGTCCTCGGAGAGGTCGTAGCGGGCGATCTCGGCGCCGCCGGCCTGGTTGACGATGCGGATGTAGGCGTTGCGGACCTGACCGAAGTTCTGCGAGCGGTTCTCCGCGTCGTAGATCGAGACCGGGAAGACGATCTTGTCGATGTCGGCCGGGAGGCCGGCCAGGTTGACGTTGATCGCCTCGTCGTCGCCGGCGCCCTCGCCGGTGCGGTTGTCACCGGTGTGGACGATGGTCTGGTCCGGGGTCTGCTTGTTGTTGAAGAACACGAAGTGGGCGTCGGAGTAGACCTTGCCCTCCGTGTTGACCGCGATCGCGGAGGCGTCGAGGTCGAAGTCCGTGCCGGTGGTGGTGCGGACGTCCCAGCCGAGGCCCACGGTGACGGCGGTCAGGCCCGGAGCCTCCTTGGTGAGCGAGACGTTGCCACCCTTGGACAGGCTTACAGCCATTGTTGGGAGTCCCTTCCCTCGTTAAGTAACGGGCACGAAGCTACAGCTACCTCTATGAACGCCGCGAGCGGTGTCGAAGGTTCCCCGCTTCTTTACTTTCTTTACCCAAGCCCGCACCGTTGGCGGCCAGGCGATATTGGGGTGACGTGGACCGGTCAGGGGCGGGAACATGGACCCCATGTCCGGTCCCCACGTCATCCGCGGCTCCGTCTCCCTTCCCGAGGCCGAGCTCATGTGGCGTTTCTCGCGCTCCTCCGGCCCCGGCGGCCAGCACGTCAACACCAGCGACTCCCAGGTGGAGCTGCGCTTCGACCTGGCCCGCACCGAGTCGCTGCCCGACGTGTGGAAGCAGCGGGCCCTGGCCAAGCTGGCCGGGCGGCTCGTCGACGGGGTCGTCACGGTCCGTTCCTCCGAGCACCGCTCGCAGTGGCGCAACCGGGAGACGGCGGCCGTGCGGTTGGCTGCGCTGCTTGCCGAAGCGACGGCGCCGCCGCCGAAGCCACGGCGGGCGACCCGGATTCCTCGCGGGATCAACGAGCGGCGGCTGCGGGAGAAGAAGGCGCGGTCGGACACGAAACGGGGGCGGTCGGGGCGCGACTGGGGGTAACCGGCCGTCTGTCGGGTGCGGGTCCGTCGTGGCTGGTCGCGCCCGCGCGGCGGAGCCGCACATTGATACAGCCCCGCGCCCCTATAGGGCGCGTCACATTCTCCCCGTCTCATCCGTCAACTCATCGACGGCGGACGACGACGAGAGCGGTGACCCATGCGTGACGACGACTTCCTGGCCGAGCGGTTCGAGGCGCACCGGGGGCGGTTGCGGGCGGTGGCGCAGCGGATGCTTGGGTCGGTCGCCGAGGCCGAGGACGCTGTCCAGGAGGCGTGGGTGCGGATGAGCCGGTCGGACACCGCACACGTCGACAACCTCGGAGGCTGGCTGACGACGGTCGTCGGGCGGGTCTGCCTCGACATGCTCCGCTCCCGCAGGTCCCGTGCCGAACAGCCCCTGGAGTCCGAGGCGCCGGTCCCGGTCACCGTCCCCGGTCCCGAGCAGGACGCCCTGCTCGCCGACTTGGTCGGCAGCGCCCTCCTCGTCGTACTCGACACCCTCACCCCCGCCGAACGGCTCGCCTTCGTCCTGCACGACCTCTTCGCCGTCCCGTTCGAGGAGATCGCCGACGTCATCGGCAAGTCCCCGGCGGCCACCCGCCAGCTCGCCAGCAGGGCCAGGCGCCGGGTGCGGGGCACGCGGAACGAGGACACCGATGCCGTCACCACCGCCCGCCGGCGTGAACTGGTCGACGCCTTCCTCGCCGCCGCGCGCGACGGCGACTTCGACGGGCTGCTGGACGTCCTCGACCCGGATGTCGTGGTGCGCACGGAGGTCGGCGTGACGACGGGGGCCCTCGCGGTGGCCAAGGGGGCGGCGAGTTACTCGCGGCACATCGCCGGTGTCGCCGTACCGGCTCTCGTCGAGGGCCGCACCGGCATCGTGCTGCTGCGGGACGGCCGGGTGGAGCGGACGCTCGCGTTCACGTTCGTACACGACCGGATCGCCGTGATCGACATCACCACGGACCCGGCGCGGGCGGCACAGGCGGACGTCACCCTGCTCTAGGCGAGGTCCAGGACTCCCACCGTCTCTCCCTCGCTCAGCTCCCCGGTGCGGCGGAAGCCGAGCTTCAGGTAGAACTCCGCCGGGCCGTCCGGACCCTCGTGCCAGGTGACGTACAACTCCTTCGTGCCCCGGCGGCGCAGCTCCGCGGCTACGGACTCGACGGCGAAACGGCCGTAGCCCCTGCCCTGGGCATCGGCCGCGATGTTCAGCCGCCACAGGCCGGAGCGGCGCACGGTGCCGCCGGGGGCGCGCCAGTCGATGTCGAGGAAGGCCATGAGGAACCCGACCGTGCGGTCGCCGTCGACGATCAGACGGGGCCAGGCGACGCCCGCGGGATGCACATAGGCCTCGGCGAGGGACTGCATGACCGGGGAGACCGCGAATTCCTGCTCGGGGCGGACGCGTATGCCCGTCGCGGTTTCGAAATTCCCGGGTGTGACCTCTTCGAGGCGCGGTGCGAATGTCATCGGGGGACCTTAGGACGAGTCAGTGGCGCGCGGCCACCGAATTCATCCCAACTGCCGGTACCGGCCGCGGAAATACGTGAGTGGCCCGCCGTCCGCACTGGGTACGTCGGCCGTCAGGACGCGGCCGATCACCAGGATGTGGTCGCCGGCCTCGACGCGCTGCTCGGTGCGGCACTCCAGGGTGGCGAGGGCGCCGCCCACCAGAGCGGCGCCGGTCGCGGAGCCGCGGACGTACGGGATGTCCTCGAACAGCAGCCGGTCGCTGATGCGGCCCTTCATGGCGAAGCGGCCGGCGATGTGCCGCTGGCTCTCCGACAGGACGGACACCGCCCACAGCGGCTGCTCGTCGAGCAGGTCGTCCATGCGGGAGCCCGTACGCAGGCTGACCAGCACCAGAGGCGGCTCCAGGGAGACGGACAGGAACGCCGTGGCCGTCATGCCGACGTCCTCGCCCCCCGGTCCCTCGGCGTCGAGCGGGGGCTCGAACGCGGTCACCAGGACCACGCCCGCGGCCAGCCGGGACATGGCGGCCCGGAACTCGTCGTTGCTCACCCCCACAGCATGCCCGGAAGCGGGCGGAGGGATCATCGGCGCGGTGGTGGGGAGAGTGTTCGGCACGCCGGAAACGCTAATGTCCGCTCCGGGCGCGCCGCATCGGGCCTTCGTCCGAGGCCGGACCTAGGTCTACCGGCGGAGATGCGCACAGCGTGCGCAAACACCCGAAGTTTGTGCTCAGTAAGCACACAGGAAAAACGCAGAAACACCGTTCAATTGCTCATCTTTCGCTGTGACTTGAGTCACAAGAGATACCAATTGTTGACCCTGTGTACCGAGCGGGCAGCGCGCTGTGATTCAGTGGCTGGACAGATGACCCTTGATTCGCTGCGAGGTCTCGGGGGGAGGGCAAGCAATGGAGAGCGAGTCGGAGCCGTACGTCCGTCTTGCGTCCCTGCGACAGCTGCACCAGGTCATGGCCGACATGAACACGGCCCGCAGCCTGGCCGACACACTGCAGACCGTCGCGAACGGCGTGGTCACCGCACTCGGCTACGAACTGGCGTGCGTCAATCTCGTGCGCCCCGACGGCGACCTCGTGGTCGCCGCCTTCTCCGGGAACCAGGCCGCCGAGGCGCTGATCACCGGCCGGGTGGGCTCCCGCGAGTCCTGGGAGCGCCGGCTGGGCATGGGGGAGACCTGGGGTGACCTGGTCTTCATACCGCACACCGAGGGCTGGGTCCTCGACGACGACGACGTCCCGCAGTGGTACACCGACGGGCCCGCGCCCCGCTTCGAGGACGAGTGGCACCCCTCCGACCGGCTGTTCGCGCCCATGTACACGCCGGGCGTGCAGGGCGGTCAGTGCGGCGAGCTGATCGGCGTGCTCTCCGTGGACCGGCCGCGCAACGGCCGCAGGCCGGGCGCATGGGGCCGCGAGGCGCTCCAGATGTACGCGTTCCAGGCCGCCATCGCGATCAGCAACGCACGCCTGCGATCGAACATGCAGCGCGCGCTGGTGAGGCTCGAAAGGGAACAGCAGGCCCTCAGAGCCAGTGAAGAGAGCTTTCGGCAGGCCTTCGAGTACGCCCCCTCGGGCATGGCCATCGCCGAGATGGGCGGCGACCAGCACGGCCGGATCCTGCGCACCAACGACGCCCTGTGCCGACTCCTCGGCCGCCCCGCCTCCGCGATGCGCCGCTACTCCTTCTCCGACCTGGTCCACCCGGAGGACATAGGCACCCTGCTGCGGACCTCGGCGGAGGGCGGCCGGGCCGAGCTGCGCCTCGGGCGCCGGGACGGCACGTACGTCTGGGTCTCCCTGCGCAACTCCGTCGTCGCCGACGCGGCCGACGGCCCGCGCTTCCTGCTCACCCACGTCGAGGACATCGAGGAGCGCAAGCGCCGCGAGCTCCAGCTCGCCCACCGCGCCTCCCACGACTCGCTGACCGGCCTGCCGAACTCCGCCGAGCTGCGCTCGCGGCTGTCCTCCCGGCTCTGCCAGCGCCCCACCCACACCGGCGCCCTGGAGTCCGTCGACGCGGCCTTCGGCCACCCGGCCTTCGACGCGGACGGCCACGGCTTCGACTTCCGGCAGGGCGGCGCCGCGGCGTTCGACGCCTTCGACCACCATGTGCACACCGTCGCCCCCGAGGGGGAGCGCGACGACGGCTCCAAGGGGCTCGCGGTGCTCTTCTGCGACCTCGACGGCTTCAAGTCGATCAACGACCGGTTCGGGCACAACGCGGGCGACGCGGTGCTCATCGAGGTCGCCCGGCGGCTGTCCCAGTGCGTCCGCGACGGCGACACCGTGGCGCGGCTCGGCGGCGACGAGTTCGTGATCCTCGCCGACGGGCTCGGCAAGGCCGACGCGGCCGACCTCGCGGTACGCCTGCGCAACGAGATCATCCAGCCGATCCGCGCCGAGGGACGGGCCGTGCGGGTCGGTGCCAGCTTCGGTATCGGCTGGGCGCACTGCGGCATGACCGCGGACGAAGTGCTGAAGTCGGCCGACGAGCGGATGTACGTCGAGAAACGATCTCGTCCCAAACAACACAGACGCGCGGGCTGAGCCCCAGGTCAGCGAGCTGATGCGATCCGAGTCACCCGTTTGGGCCATCAGGAGCGGGTAGGCTCGCCATTCTGACTCCACGTATCGCATCCGATCCGCACCTGTTGAGGAGTACCAAGGGATGACGTCCGGCAACAACGGCGCAAGCACGCCCGAGGACGAAGACCCGTTCGGCTACCTCTACGCCGACGGCCAGGCCAACGGCGCCCAGCCGCCGTCAGGCGGCGGCTACGGCTACGGCTACCCGAACTCCGTCAACCGGACGCGCTCGGTCGGCCAGCGGCAGTACGGCCAGCAGCAGGCACCGGCCGCGCCGAACGGCCCGTACGGCCAAGTCCCGCAGCAGCAGGCCCAGACCGGCTACGGCCGGCCCAGCGCCCACTACCAGGCCCCCGAGACCCTCCCGGGCGGGGCCCCCACCAGCCAGCAGCCCATGCCGGGCCACAGCGGTGGCGGCCGGTCCGGTGGCCCCAACACCAAGGGTCTGCTGATCGGCGCGATCGCGGTGGTCGCCGCGGTGGTCATCGGCATCGCCATCGCGATGGCGGGCGGCGACAAGGACAACGACAGCGGCAGCGAGGCGTCGGCAACCCCGAGCACGTCGCAGAGCTCGGAGCCGAGTCCGTCGAGCAGCGGCGAGGCGGACGTCAAGGAGCTGCCGAAGACCGACGCCAAGGCGCTGGCTCTGGGCGGCTCCGCCGCGCTGACCTCCGACGTCAAGGGGGCCAAGGCGGATGGCGGCATCTACGTGAGCGGCTTCAATCAGGTCGGATCCTCGGTCACCTGGACCGTCAACGGCATCCCCAAGAGCGGCAAGTACTCCCTGTACACGGGCTACAGCGTTCCCGGCAAGGACGCCACCGCCACCCTCACGGTCAACGGCACGGCCTCCACCACTCCGGTCGGCATGGACAACTACGCGCACGCGAAAGAGGGCGACTACGAGAAGGGCTGGACGCAGACCTACAACTACATCCAGCTCAGCAAGGGCACGAACACGATCAAGGTGTCCTGTGAGCAGGGCAACCAGTGCGACGCTCTCATCGACCAGCTGTGGCTGGTGAACGGCTGGGTGAAGTCGTAGTCGGCCGGCCCTACGCGGCACTGGCCTCCTGGGTCACGGTGACCCGGTCCAACAGGTCCTCGTAGGCCATTCGGTCGAACTCGCCCGCCACCGGGGACCGTACGGTCGCCGCCGAGAGGGCGATCGCGCGGGTCAGGCGGGCCGGCCAGGGGAGTTCTTCGACCAGGCCCGACAGCAGGGCCGCCGCCACGGAGTCGCCGGCGCCCGTCGGGTTGCCGTGGACCGCGGTGGGCGGGGCGGCGCGCCAGCGGCCCTCCGGGGTCGCGGCGAGGAGGCCCTCCTTGCCCAGGGAGGCGACGACGGCCAGGGCGCCCCGGCGCCGCGCGTCCTGGGTCGCGCGCAAGGGCTCGTGGGAGCCGGTCAGTTCGGACAGCTCGTCGGCGTTCGGCTTGACGATGTCGGGGCGGGCGGCGATCCCTCGGCGCAGTGCCTCTCCGCTGGTGTCCAGGAGCACCGGGACCCCGGCCGCCTTCGCCGTGCGGATCAGGCCCGCGTACGCCCCCACCGGCACCCCCGGCGGCAGACTCCCGCACAGGGCCACCGCCGCGGCGGACGGGACGAGATCCTCGTACGACTCCTGGAAGGCGGACCACTCCGCGGACGTCACCGTCGGGCCGGGTTCGTTGAGCTGGGTGGTGTCGCCGGACTGCTCGTCCGCCACGGCGATCGTGCGCCGGGTCGGCCCGCCGACCGGGACGAGCGCGTCCACCAGGCCCGGTACGGCGGTGAGCCGGTCCTGGACCGTGCGGCCGGTGGCGCCGCCGGTGAACCCGGTGACCGTCACCTCGTGGCCGAGCGCGGCCAGCACCCGGGCCACGTTCAGCCCCTTGCCGCCGGGGCGTTCGGTGACCTCGGTGACCCGGTGGCTGGTGTGCGGGCGCAGTGACCGTACGCGATAGGTGATGTCGAGAGCGGTGTTCAGCGTGACCGTGAGGATCACCCGGGCCGACCTCCCCCGAAAGACGAAAATGTGCCCCTCCAGTCTCCCAGGACGATCCCGGCCCCAACAGCGGGACAGATCACCCCAGTTGGGGATCGACCACCCATTCACCCCGGCGCATGACGCCCTTGAGGTCGAATTGATGGTCCAGGAGGACCAGGTCGGCGTCCTTGCCCGGCTCCAGCGAGCCGATCCGGTCGGACATGCCAAGGAGCCGGGCCGGGTTGGCGGAGATCGCCGCGACCACGTCCTCGACCGGCAGCCGGTCGACGGTCACCGCCCGCTTGAAGGCGCGGTCCAGGGTGAGCGTCGAGCCCGCGATCGAACCGCCTTCCACCAGCCGGGCTACTCCCTCGCTGACCTCCACCTCCAGGGGGCCGAGCATGTAACGCCCGTCGCCGAAGCCCGCCGCGTCCATGGCGTCCGTGATGAAGGCGACCCTCTTCGGACCCGCGTGGTGGAACGCGAGTTGCAGTGCGGCCGGGTGGAGGTGCGTGCCGTCGTCGATCAGCTCGACCGTGATCCGCTCGTCCTCCAGGAGCGCGGTGATGGGACCGGGGGTGCGGTGGCCGAGGGGAGGCATCGCGTTGAAGAGGTGGGTCGCCACGGTGGCGCCCGCCTCGATGGCCTCGACGGTCTGCTCGTAGGTCGCGTCCGTGTGGCCGACCGCCGCGATGACCCCGTGTTCGGCGAGGAGCCGTACCGAGTCGATGCCGCCGGGGAGTTCGGTGGCGAGCGTGACCATCTTCGCCTGTCCGCGAGCCGCGTCGACCAGCTTGCGGACCTCCGCCGGGTCGGGGTCGCGCAGCAGGTTCTCCGCGTGCGCGCCCTTGCGGCAGGGGGAGATGAACGGGCCCTCGAAGTGGATGCCGGCGATGTCGCCCTGCTCGGCGAGTTCGGAGAGGAGACCGGCTCGCTGGGCGAGGAAGTCCATGTCGCCGGTGACGGTGGAGGCGACGAGGGTGGTGGTGCCGTGGCTGTGGTGCGTGGCGATGCCCTTGAGTACGTCTTCGATCGTGCCTGAGGTGAAGGAGGCTCCGCCGCCGCCGTGGTTGTGGAGGTCGACGAAACCTGGGACCAGCCAATGGCCGGTTACGTCGATGACCTGGGCGTTCTCCGGGGCGGCGCCGATGATTCGGGTGCCGTCGACGATCACCCGGCCGTGATTGACGGCTCCGGTGGGCAGGACGACCGTTGCGCCGGACAGGACGAGGGGCGACGTGCCGGTTGCGGGGTGCGGGTTCGTCGTGGCTGGTCGCGCCCGCGCGGCGGTAGCCGCAAATTCAGCGCTGTCCCGCGCCCCCGGGTGGGCTGCCATCAGGGCGTTACCTCCATACCGTCGGTCTTCTTCAGGAGGTCCCAGGCCAGTAGCCCGGCACCGAGGCACCCCGCCGTGTCGCCCAGGGCCGCCGGGACGATGCTCGGCGGTTTCTGGAACGTGATCCGCCGCTGGACCGCCTCCCTCAGCGGTGTGAACAAGGTTTCCCCCGCCTCCGCCAGGCCGCCACCGATGATCAGGGTGCGGGGGTCCAGGAGGGTGAGGCCGGTGACCAGGCCGTCGGCCAGGGCTGCCACGGCGTGCTGCCAGATCTCCCGGGCCTTCGGGTCCTCGGCCTCGACCGCCTTCGCGCAGTCCGCCGCGTCCGCCTCCGGGTTTCCGGTGGCCGCGGCCCAGGCCTCGCTGACGGCCGCCGCGGAGGCGTACCGCTCCAGGCAGCCCCGCTGGCCGCAGGGGCAGGGCAGGCCGTCCGGGCGTACGACGATGTGGCCGATCTCGCCCGCGAAGCCGTGCGCGCCCGCCTCCACCCGCCCCGTGATGCCGATCGCGCCGGCGATGCCGGTGCCCAGGGCGACGAAGAGGAAGCGGTCGGCGCCCCGGCCGGCTCCGATGCGGCCCTCGGCGAGGCCCCCGGTGCGGACGTCGTGGCCGAGGGCGACCGGGATGCCGCCGAGACGCTCGGCCAGTCGTTCGCGCAGGGGGACGTCCCGCCAGCCCAGGTTGGCGGCGTAGGCGGCGATGCCCCGGTCCTCGTCGACGATGCCGGGAACGGCGACACCGGCCGCGGCCGCGGGGGCGCCGAGGTGCTCGGTGCCGTACGCGCGCAGTTCGGCGGCGAAGTCGAGGATGCCGTCGACGACCGCCTCCGGTCCGCGCTCGCGGCCGGTCGCCCGGCGGGCCCGGTGCAGGAGTGCGCCGCCCGCGCCGACCAAGGCCGCCTTCATCCCGGTGCCGCCCACGTCGAGGGCGATGACATGTCTCACGGGGACAGTGTGGCCCTTGGACCCGCAAGAGGTCTAGTCCACTCACGTGGTGTAGACCTTAGTTCTGAGATATGTATGACTTTTCGAAAGATTTCGAACGTGAGTTTGAGGCGGTTGTCGGTGCGGCGGCGTAGGACGGGAATGATCGCGGCGGTGTCCGCACTGGGTATGACGGCAGTCCTGGGTGGCTGCGGGCTGGGCGGCGGTGGGTCGGACGAGGTGACTCTGAAGCTGGTCGCCGCCGACTACGGAGACAGTTCGGCCGACAGCTCCCAGAAGTACTGGGACAAGCTCGTCAAGGAGTACGAGGCCGACCACTCCGGCGTGAAGGTCGACGTCAGCGTGTACTCGTGGACCGACGTCGACCGCAAGGTCAAGGAGCTGGTCGACGCCGGGAAGGCGCCCGACATGGCGCAGATCGGCGCGTACGCCGACTACGCGGACAAGGGGCTGCTGTACAAGGCCGACGAGCTGATCGGGATCCGGGAACAGGCCGACTTCGTCGCGCAGCTCGGCTCCGCGGGGCGGATCGACGGGATGCAGTACGGGATGCCGTTCGCCGCGTCGACCCGGCTGCTCTTCTACAACAAGACCCTCTTCGCCGACGCCGGGCTCACCCCGCCGACGACGTGGAAGCAGCTGGCCGCCGACGCCGCGGCACTCGAGGCGGACGGGGTGAAGTACCCGTACGCGCTGCCGCTCGGTCCTGAGGAGGCGCAGGCCGAGACCATGCAGTGGCTGCTGAGCGGAGGCGGCGGATACGTCGACGACGTCGGCACGTACGGCATCGACTCCACCGAGAACGTCGCCACGCTGAGCTGGCTCAAGAACGACCTCGTCGGCAAGGGCCTGACCGGTCCCGTCGCGCCCGAGAACCTGAACCGGGCCGCAGCGTTCTCGGCGTTCGCCGCCGGGGACGTCGGGATGCTCAACGGGCACCCCTCGCTGATGAAGATCGCCGCCGACAAGGGGGTGAAGTTCGGGATGGTCCCCATGCCCGGCGTCGACGGGCCGACCAGGAACTCCATGGGGGTCGCCGACTGGATGATGGCCTTCAGGCAGAACGGGCACGCCGAGCAGGTCGGCGACTTCCTCGACTTCGTCTACAGCGAGAAGAACGTCCTCGCGTTCTCCCGGGAGTACGACCTGCTGCCCGTGACGAACTCCGCGTCCGAGGTCATGAGCAGTGACTCCCGGGACGCCGACCTCAAGCCCTTCCTCGACGCGCTGCCCAGCGCGGAGCTGCCCCCGGTGGGCAAGACGTCCTGGGCCTCCGTCAGCGCGGCCGTGAAGCAGCGGATCGGCTCCGCGGTCAGTTCCGGCGGGGACCCCACCGAGGTGCTGCGCGCGTTGCAGCTGACCGCGCGGAACGCCGAGTAGTCGCTGTCGGTGGCGGGCGTTACGGTTCCGGGCATGGAGCATGCGGAACTCGACCGTCGTGAGCGGGACATCCTCGCGCTGGAGCGCCGCTCCTTCGCGGGGCCCGGCGCGAAGGAGCGGGCGATACGCGAGGAACTGGGCCTGGCCCCGGTCCGCTACTACCAGTTGCTCAACGCCCTGCTGGACGACGCACGCGCGCTGGCCTTCGACCCGGTGACGGTGAACCGGCTGCGGCGCGTGCGTCAGGCCCGGCGTTCGGAGCGCTGAGGGTCAGGCGAGGTGTTCGGCCAGGCCCCGCAGCAGGCTCACCGTGCCGGCCGGGCCGTCCACCACCAGGTCGGCCCGCTTGCGCAGCTCCGTCACCTCGTCGCTGCCGCTGCACACCAGAAGGCCGGGGGTACCGGTGGCGCGGAGGTCGTCGACCGCGGAGAAGGCGGGCAGGTCGCCCAGGTCGTCGCCGCCGTAGAGGACGGACGTGGCGGACAGTTCGCGGACGTGGGTCCGCAGGGCCACGCCCTTGTCCATGCCCGGCGGGCGCAGTTCCAGGACCAGCCGGCCCGGTTCGACGATGAGGCCGTGGCGGGTGGCCAGACCGGTCAGCGGGGCGCGGAGGGCGTCGAAGGCGGCCTGCGGGTCCGGGGCCCGTCGGGTGTGCACGGCCACCGCCCGGCCGCCCTTCTCCTCGATCCAGGCGCCGGTTCCGTCGAGGAGCCGCGGCAGCTCGGCCCGGACCGCGGCCACGCCCGGATGCGGCTCGGGCGCCGTGACCTGGCCCGTCGCCGCGTCCCAGCGCTCCGCGCCGTAGTGGCCCAGGACCGTCAGGTGCTCCAGGCCGGGTACGTCCGCGAAGCCGCCGTAGCGGACCGCGATCTCGGCCGGGCGGCCGGTGACCACCGCGACGGAGGCCACCTTCGGCGCCAGGGCGGCCAGGACGGCCACCGCCTCGGGGTGCGCCCGCGCCTGCTCCGGATCGGCCACGATCGGCGCCAGCGTCCCGTCGAAGTCGAGCCCGATCACCGCGCGGCGCGGCTCCGCGAGAATCGCCCGCAGCCCGTCCCGGCCGGCGGCGGTGGTGGGGGTGGGAAGGCTCATGGTCACCCGTTCAGTGCGTTCAGCTGGTCCAGGAACCACTGCGCCGGCGGGAGCGCCGTCGCCGCCGCGGCGAGCCGCTTCGCGCGTTCGGCCCGTTCGTGGGGCGGCAGCGTCAGGGCCTCGTGCAGGGCCGCCGCCGTCTGCTCCACGTCGTACGGGTTCACCACGATCGCGTCCTCGCCCAGCTCCTCGTACGCCCCGGCCTCCCGCGACAGCACCAGCGCGCACCCCTCGTCGGAGACCACCGGCACCTCCTTCGCGACCAGGTTCATGCCGTCCCGGATGGGGTTGACCAGCGCCACGTCGGCCAGCCGGTACGCGGCGAGGGAGCGCGCGAAGTCGTCCTCCACGTGCAGCAGGACCGGTGTCCAGCCGGGCGTGCCGAACGCGTCGTTGATCTCCTCCGCCACTCGCTGCACCTCGGCCGTGTAGTCCCGGTACACCGCCAGGTCCTGCCGCGACGGGTACGCGAACGCCACGTGCACGACCCGCTCCCGCCACTCCGGCCGCGACTCCAGCAGCCGCCGGTAGGCGTGCAGGCCCCGCACGATGTTCTTGGACAGCTCGGTGCGGTCGACCCGGACGATCGTCCTGCGGCCCTCGCCGATCTCCTCGCGGAGAGCGCCGATGCGCTCCTCGACGTCGGCCTCGTGGGAGCGCGTGCGCAGGAAATCGGCGTCCGCGCCCAGCCCGTGCACGCCGATACGCGTTTCGCCGAGCCCGCCCGCGAACTCCGTGCAGCAGGCCGTGAAGGCGTCCGCCCAGCGGCGGGTGAGGAAACCGAGCCGGTCGGCGCCCAGCATGCCGCGCAGCAGCTGCGAGGCGATGTCGTCCGGCAGCATCCGGAAGTAGTCCACCGGTGCCCACGGCGTGTGCGAGAAGTGGGCGATACGCAGGTCGGGGCGCAGCTCGCGGAGCATCCCCGGCACCAGGCACAGGTGGTAGTCCTGCACCAGGACCGCCGCCCCCTCGGCCGCCTCCTCGGCGAGCGCCTCGGCGAAGGCGCGGTTGTACGTCTCGTACGACGCCCACTGCCGCCGGAACTCCGCGTCGAAGGACGGCTCCAGGGGAGTCTGGTAGAGGAGGTGGTGGACGAACCACAGGACCGAGTTCGCGATGCCGTTGTACGCGTCCGCGTGCACGTCGGCCGGGATCGGGAGCATCCGGACGCCGTCCTCGCCGACCCCCTGCCGTACCGCCTCGCGGTCACCGTCGGACAGCGCCGAGCACACCCACAGCGCGCCCGCCTCCGGACCGATCGCCGACAGACCCGAGACCAGTCCGCCGCCACCCCGTCTGGGTTTCAGCGAACCGTCCTCCTGGACCTCGTAGGAGACCGGGCCGCGATTGGACGCGACCAGTACCTGGGCAGCACCCTGCACGGAAGACGTGGAAGCCATACGCCTCAACCTAGCCCGGCCCCCAAACGCTCAAACGTACGGATGCGCCCAGTGGGCGGACGTATACGGAACGCTCCGTTCTGTTACCTGGACCGTCACGCGACCTTCCGCTCCGCGTACTCCGCGATCTCCACCATCGGCGGCCGCTCCTCCGTGTCCACGGAGTACGTACGCGGCTCGAAGCCGTCCCGGCCCCGCTCGAACTGGGTGAGGGAGGGCCGGATCAGATGGCCGCGGGCCAGCCTCAGCTGGGCGGTGCGGTAGATCGCGGCGGACATCCGGCCCAGGGCCTGCCCGTCCTGGTGGCGGTGCTTGCGCACCCCCACGTCGACCTGGGCGAGCGCGTCCAGGCCGACCAGGTGCAGGGCGTCGACCAGCATGCCCAGCTCAACGCCGTAGCCGACGGGGAACGGCAGCTGCTCCAGCAGCGAGCGCCGGGCCGCGTACTCGCCGCCCAGCGGCTGCACGAAACCGGCCAGCTGCGGCCAGTGCATGTTCAGCAGCGGGCGCGCCATGAGCTCGGTGACCCGGCCGCCCTGTCCGGCGGCGCCGCCCAGGGGACGGTCGTACATGCCCTTGACCAGGTCGACCCCGGGGTCGGTGAGCAGCGGGCCCACGATGCCGGAGACGAAGTCCGAGGAGAACTCCTTCAGGTCGGCGTCGATGAAGCAGACGATGTCCCCGCTGGTGGCGAGCAGGGAGCGCCACAGGACCTCGCCCTTGCCGGGCACGGCGGGTATGCGCGGGAGGATGTCGTCACGGTGGACGACCCGCGCGCCGGCCGCGGCGGCGACCTCGGACGTGCGGTCGGTCGATCCCGAGTCGACGACGACGATCTCGTCGACGAGCGGGACCTGCTGCATGAGGTCATGACGTATCACGGCGACGATGTCACCGACCGTCTCCTCCTCGTTGAGCGCGGGCAGGACGACACTGACGGTCTGACCCGAGTTCCGCTTCGCGGCCATGATCCGGTGGAGCGGGCGATCGGTCACGGACCAGGAACGGGTGGCCAGCCAGCGCTCGACTTCGTTCAGCACAGTGCGCGGCTCCTCTGCGTGTGATCTGCGGGTGATCCATCTCGCGGTTCGGACGACTCTCTCAACTGTCCTGGTCGTCGGTTACAGTCTTGAACAACGCGGATGACCATCGCATGTCCAGGTTGGCCCGCCGTTCACAACTTCATACCGCTCATCCAGAGGGGCAGAGGGATACGGCCCGATGAAGCCCCGGCAACCCTCCAGTCGGTTCTCGTAGCGATCGATGACGATCGTCTCCGCGAGGCTCCCGACTCGGGAAGGTGCCAAATCCGTCTCACGGCGAAGTGCGTCGTGAGGAAGATGAGGAGAAAGGGCCTCGCCTCCATGGCTGCGCAGACTGTTGCAAGCACCACGAACTCCGTCGATCTGGGTCCCGCCGCGGCGCTGAGCTGCCGCGAATGCGGCCACCGCGTCCCGCTCGGCCCGGTCTTCGCCTGCGAGGAGTGTTTCGGCCCGCTCGAGATCGCGTACGACTTCTCGGCCTACGACACCGAGGAGCTCCGCAAGCAGATCGAGGCGGGTCCCGCGAACATCTGGCGTTACGCCCCGCTGCTGCCCGTCCCCGCGGACGTGGCGGACAAGCCCAACATCAACCCTGGCTGGACCCATCTCGTCAAGGCCGACAACCTCGCCCGTGAGCTCGGGGTGACCGGCGGCCTGTACATCAAGGACGACTCCGGCAACCCGACGCACTCCTTCAAGGACCGGGTCGTCGCGCAGGCCATCGAGGCCGCTCGCGCCTTCAACTTCACCACCCTCTCCTGCTCCTCCACCGGCAACCTCGCCGGCGCCGTGGGTGCCGCCGCCGCCCGGGCCGGCTTCCGTTCCTGCGTGTTCATCCCGCACGACCTGGAGCAGGGCAAGGTCGTCATGGCCGCGATCTACGGCGGCGAGCTCGTCGGCATCGAGGGCAACTACGACGACGTGAACCGCTTCTGCTCCGAGCTGATCGGCGACCCGGCGGGCGAGGGCTGGGGCTTCGTCAACGTCAACCTGCGGCCTTACTACGCAGAGGGGTCCAAGACCCTGGCGTACGAGATCTGCGAGCAGCTGGGCTGGCGGCTCCCCGACCAGCTGGTCGTGCCGATCGCCTCCGGCTCGCAGCTCACGAAGATCGACAAGGGTCTCCAGGAGCTGATCAAGCTGGGGCTCGTCGAGGACAAGCCGTACAAGATCTTCGGCGCGCAGGCCGAGGGGTGCAGCCCGGTTTCCGTCGCGTACAAGGCGGGGCACGATGTGGTCCGGCCGCAGAAGCCGAACACCATCGCCAAGTCGCTGGCCATCGGCAACCCCGCGGACGGGCCGTACGTCCTGGACATCGCGCGTCGTACCGGCGGTGCGGTGGAGGACGTGAACGACGAGCAGGTCGTCGACGCGATTCGGCTGCTCGCCCGGAGTGAGGGGATCTTCGCGGAGACCGCCGGTGGGGTGACCGTGGGTGTGACGAAGAAGCTGATCGAGAACGGCGTGCTGGATCCCTCGCTGACGACCGTTGTGCTGAACACCGGGGACGGTCTGAAGACGCTGGACGCGGTGGCGGGTACGGGTCTGACGGCGACGATTCGTCCCAACCTTGATTCGTTCCGCGAGGCCGGCCTCGCATAAGAGGTCGTTGTTCGTCTGCGGGCCTGCGGGGGCTGGTCGCGCAGTTCCCCGCGCCCCTGGGTGCGTTTACCTGACCGGAGGTCTTGAACATGAGCGTTTCCGTCCGTATCCCCACCATTCTGCGCACCTACACCGGCGGGCAGGCCGAGGTGCAGGCCGAGGGTGGGACCCTCGCCGAGGTCATCGCCGATCTGGAGAAGAACCACACGGGTATCGCCGCGCGTGTTCTCGACGACCAGGGCAAGCTGCGGCGGTTCGTGAATGTGTACGTGAACGACGACGATGTGCGGTTCGAGCAGGGGCTGGAGACGGCGACGCCCGACGGCGCCGGCGTCTCCATCATCCCGGCGGTCGCCGGCGGGTGACCGTATGACTGGTCATTACCTTCGGTAACAGTAATTACCGAGTGTTCATCTGATTGCCCTCTCCGCGAGAGAAGCGGAGGGGGCAATTCTCTATGGTTGAGCACGGTACAGTTGGGGAAGCTGCGGCTCTCTTCATGCCGCACGCATATGAGTTCTCGCTTCGCGGGCGATGAGAAGTAGCCAAAGTGTGCGCGTCTTATGTGCCTTATGTGTCCTTTATGGGGCCCGACTTGCCCCGAATTCAGGCGAATTCTCGCTACATTCCGGACCCCTTCCGTCCAGAATTCTCGTCCGATTGACCTGTTGCAGACGGCAGTTGGACAGATACATTCAGCCGCGGTCGACGCGTTCCGGCGCACGCCCCCAACCATGTGGGGGGTGAGGTCTGACCCGGATCCATGAAGTGTGGGTCCGTGCAAGGGCCAGTAATAGGGGAGTTAGGCATGGCTCAGGGCACCGTCAAGTGGTTCAACGCGGAGAAGGGGTACGGCTTCATCGCGGTCGACGGTGGTGCGGATGTATTCGTCCACTACAGCGCGATTCAGATGGACGGCTACCGCACCCTTGAAGAGGGCCAGCGGGTCGAGTTCGAGATCTCGCAGGGTCAGAAGGGGCCGCAGGCGGACATGGTTCGTCTCGCGACTGGCTGAAGCACGCGCCGGGTAACAACAGCGTCGTTCTTCGTTCTTCTTCGGAGGGCTCGTACCCCATGGGGAGTCATGGGTACGGGCCCTTCGGCATGTGCCTCCGGCGGTTGAGCGGGGGGTTGTGCGGGTGTGGGTTCGTTGTCTTGTGCGGGTTCGGTCGGGGCGGGCCTTTTGCGCAGTTCCCCGCGCCCCTGATGCGTTGGCCTGCGGCGGCTGGGCGGCTGGGCGGCTGGGCGGTCGGGCGGCTGCGGGGTCGGTGGGGGCGGGCGTTTTTGCGCAGTTCCCCGCGCCCCTGGGTGCCTGCGGCGCAGCTGCGGGCCCGGTGGGGGGTTGTGTAGCGCCTGCGGTAGGTCGGGGCCGGGGTGGGGGTGTCCGTCCTCGGTCCGGCGGCTCGGTCTCTTGAGCAGGGCCCCGTGACGGACGTCGGCTGCTGCGGGCGGAGACCCCCCACCCCATCCCCTGCCCGCCGTGCGCGGCTCGCGGGTCGTGGGCTGACCGGGCCTCTGGCGGGTGGGCCGGGGGCTCGATACGCGAGAGGCGCTTGCACTCGACCATGCCGAGTGCTAATCATTGGCGTTAGCACTCTGAAGGTGAGAGTGACAAAGATGGACCGGGTCGGTGAGGCCCGCAGGCCATGTGGGGCAAGGATCCACAGGCCGGCGAGCCGTCCGTCGCGGGCGCGGGCGCGGTCCGAAGGAATCACCCCCAGTCCTGGAGGGACCACTTCACATGGCCAAGATCATCGCGTTCGACGAGGAGGCGCGGCGCGGCCTCGAGCGCGGCATGAACCAGCTCGCGGACGCCGTGAAGGTGACGCTCGGCCCCAAGGGCCGCAACGTCGTCCTCGAGAAGAAGTGGGGCGCCCCCACGATCACCAACGATGGTGTCTCCATCGCCAAGGAGATCGAGCTCGAGGACCCGTACGAGAAGATCGGCGCCGAGCTGGTCAAGGAAGTCGCCAAGAAGACGGACGACGTCGCCGGTGACGGTACGACCACCGCGACCGTGCTCGCCCAGGCCCTGGTCAAGGAGGGCCTGCGCAACGTAGCCGCCGGCGCCAACCCCATGGCCCTCAAGCGCGGTATCGAGAAGGCCGTCGAGGCCGTCTCCGCCGCCCTGCTCGAGCAGGCCAAGGATGTCGAGACCAAGGAGCAGATCGCCTCCACGGCCTCCATCTCCGCCGCCGACACCCAGATCGGCGAGCTCATCGCCGAGGCGATGGACAAGGTCGGCAAGGAAGGCGTCATCACCGTCGAGGAGTCCCAGACCTTCGGTCTGGAGCTGGAGCTCACCGAGGGTATGCGCTTCGACAAGGGCTACATCTCGGCGTACTTCGCCACCGACATGGAGCGGATGGAGGCGTCGCTCGACGACCCCTACATCCTCATCGCCAACTCCAAGATCGGCTCCGTCAAGGACCTGCTCCCGCTCCTGGAGAAGGTCATGCAGTCGGGCAAGCCGCTGCTGATCATCGCCGAGGACGTCGAGGGCGAGGCCCTGTCGACCCTGGTCGTCAACAAGATCCGTGGCACCTTCAAGTCCGTCGCCGTCAAGGCCCCGGGCTTCGGTGACCGCCGCAAGGCCATGCTCGGCGACATCGCCATCCTCACGGGCGGCGAGGTCATCTCCGAGGAGGTCGGCCTCAAGCTGGAGAACGCGACCCTGGACCTCCTGGGCCGCGCCCGCAAGGTCGTCATCACCAAGGACGAGACCACCATCGTCGACGGTGCCGGTTCCTCGGACCAGGTCAACGGCCGGGTGAACCAGATCCGCGCCGAGATCGAGAACAGCGACTCGGACTACGACCGCGAGAAGCTCCAGGAGCGCCTGGCCAAGCTCGCCGGTGGCGTCGCCGTCATCAAGGCCGGTGCCGCGACCGAGGTCGAGCTCAAGGAGCGCAAGCACCGCATCGAGGACGCCGTGCGCAACGCCAAGGCGGCCGTCGAGGAGGGCATCGTCGCCGGTGGTGGCGTGGCGCTCCTCCAGGCCTCCAGCGTCTTCGAGAAGCTGGACCTCTCGGGTGACGAGCAGACCGGCGCCAACGCCGTGAAGCTCGCGCTGGAGGCCCCGCTCAAGCAGATCGCCGTCAACGGTGGTCTCGAGGGTGGCGTCATCGTCGAGAAGGTGCGCAACCTGCCCGTCGGCCACGGCCTGAACGCCGCGACCGGTGAGTACGTCGACATGATCGCCGAGGGCATCATCGACCCGGCGAAGGTCACGCGCTCTGCCCTGCAGAACGCCGCCTCCATCGCCGCGCTCTTCCTCACCACCGAGGCCGTCATCGCCGACAAGCCGGAGAAGGCCGCCGCGCCCGCCGGTGGCGGTATGCCGGGCGGTGACATGGACTTCTGATCGACCTCTGGTTGATCCGCGTCCTTGCCGAGGGCGGCACCACCCGGAAACGGGGTGTGCCGCCTTCGGGTTTTTCTGCGCTATGCTTGATCACGAGCCGCCCGACGTGAACTCCCGTCGGCCGACTACGCGTTGGTGGTCCAAGGAAAGACGCCCCGCTTCCTGCGGGGAAATGCAGGTGCAAGGCCTGCCCAGCGCTCGACAGGAAGCCCGTCCCACGGTCGTGGGGCGGGCTTCTTTCATGCGTGGCCACACCCTGCGTGGTCGGTGTCACAGCGCGCCGGGAAATCCTGAGGCCGATGACGCGGTTGGCACCTGAGTAGTGTCCATGCGTATGCACATACCGAGGAGTACCCACACGTGACCGCCCCCGCCACCTCCCGTGCCGCCGACATCCTCTCCCGTCCGGTTCACATCAACGGCCTGACCGTCCCGAACCGCATCGTGATGGCGCCCATGACCCGTTCCTTCTCCCCGGGCGGCATCCCCGGCGCGGACGTGGCGTCGTACTACTCGCGTCGCGCGGCCGCCGGAGTCGGTCTGATCGTCACCGAGGGCACGTACGTCGGCCACGAGTCGGCCGGGCAGAGCGACAGCATCCCGCGGTTCCACGGTGAGGAGCAGCTCGCGGGCTGGGCGAAGGTCGCCGAGCAGGTGCACGCGGCGGGCGGCACCATCGTCCCGCAGCTGTGGCACATCGGCATGGTGCGTGAGCAGGGACAGCCGCCCTACGCCGACGCCCCCGCCGTCGGCCCCTCCGGCATCCGCCTCGGCACCGACGAGCCCGCCGGCAAGGCGATGACCCAGCGCGACCTGGACGACGTCATCGGCGCGTTCGCCGAGGCCGCGGCCGCCGCCGAGCGCATCGGCTTCGACGGCGTGGAACTGCACGGCGCCCACGGCTACCTCCTCGACCAGTTCCTGTGGGCGGGCACCAACCGCCGCACCGACGCCTACGGCGGCGACCCCGTCGCCCGTACGAAGTTCGCGGCGGAGATCGTGGCGGCCGTACGCGAGACGGTGTCGCCCGAGTTCCCGGTCATCTTCCGGTACTCGCAGTGGAAGCAGGAGGCCTACAAGGCACGGCTCGCCGAGACCCCGGAGGAGCTGGAGGCGATCCTCGCCCCGCTCGCCGCGGCCGGTGTCGACGCTTTCCACGCCTCCACCCGCCGGTACTGGCTCCCGGAGTTCGACGGCTCCGACCTCAACCTCGCCGGCTGGACCAAGAAGCTCACCGGCAGGACCACCATCACCGTCGGGTCGGTCGGCCTCGACGGCGACTTCATCCGCGGCTTCATGGGCGAGGGCTCCCCGGTCAAGGGCATCGACGACCTGCTCGACGCCCTGGAGCGCGAGGAGTACGACATGGTCGCCGTCGGACGGGCACTGCTCCAGGACCCCGAGTGGGCCGCGAAGGTGCTGGCCGGCCGCTTCGACGAGCTTGCGCCGTACGACGCGTCCGCGCTGAAGTCGTTGAGCTGACGGCACAAGGACCCTCGACTTGGTTGACTCAGGCAAGGGACGTGGGCTGGAGTGAGCGAAGCAGCCCCGACCTGTGAGGAGTTCGACCGATGACGTCAGCCGAGGGTCTCGAAGTGCGTACCGCGGCCGGTGCCGTGCGCGGGCGGGCCGAGGACGGACTGGTGGTCTTCCGGGGGATACCGTTCGCCGAACCGCCGGTCGGCGAGGCGCGGTTCCAGGCACCGCGGCCCGTCAGGAGCTGGGAGGGGACCCGGGAGGCGTACGCCTTCGGGCCCCCGCCCCCGCAGGAGGCCGGCTTCCAGGGGCGCGCGGGTGTGGTGGAGACGCCCACCGGCGACGACTGGCTGACGGTCAACGTCTGGACCCCCGGCACGGACCCGGCGGCCCGCCGCCCCGTCATGGTGTGGATCTACGGCGGCGCCTACAAACTGGGCCACACCGGCAGCCCCGGCTACGACGCCCAGCACCTCGCGCGCGCCGGTGACGTCGTCGTCGTGACCCTCAACTACCGCGTCGGCATCGAGGGGTTCGCCCTGCTGGAGGGGGCGCCCGCGAACCGGGGCCTGCTCGACCAGGTCGCGGCGCTGGAGTGGGTCCGGGACAACATCACGGCGTTCGGCGGGGACCCCGGGCAGGTCACGGTGTTCGGGGAGTCGGCGGGCGCGGGATCGGTCGCCTCGCTGCTGGCGATGGAGAGCGCGCGGGGCCTGTTCGGGCGGGCCGTCGCGCAGAGCGTGCCCGGCACGTACTTCTCCGCCGAACTGGCCCGGGACATAGCGGTGGAGATCGGCAAGGAGGCGGGGCTCGCCCCGACAGCCGCCGCGCTGTCCGCCGTGGACCCGCGTGAACTCCCGGCGGTCGGCGAGCGGTTGAGCCTGCGCATGCGTGAGTACGACGACCGGTGGGGGCAGGTGGCGCCCACCGTCACCCCCTTCTCGCCGGTCGTCGACGGCGAGGTACTGCCGTGCACGCCCTGGGAGGCGCTGGCGGCGGGCGCCGGGCGGGACGTGGAACTGCTCGCCGGGCACAACCGGGACGAGTACCGCCTCTTCCTCGCCCTGGGTGATCAGCTCGGCAGGATCACCGAGGAGCAGACGGCCGCGGCCCTGCGGATGTTCGCACCGGGCCCGGACGGTGAACGCGCCTACCGCGAGGCATTCCCCGACGCCACGCCGACCGAACTCTACGAACGCGTGCAGACCGACTGGCTGTTCAACATGCCGTCCCAGCGGCTGGCGGAAGCGCAGGTCGCGGGCGGCGGCCGGGCCCACCTCTACGAACTGACCTGGCCCGCCCCGGGCCTCGGCGGCGCGCTCGGCGCGTGCCACGGCCTGGACATCCCGCTGCTGTTCGGCACCTACGACGCCGACCTCGGGGCTCTGCTGTTCGCGGGGACCGGCGTGCCCGACGAGGCCAGGGCGCTGACCGCGCTCTTCCAGTCGGCGTGGACGGGGTTCGCGCGGACCGGGGACCCGGGGTGGCCGGCGTACGACGCCGAGGGCCGCCTGACGCGGGTGCTGGACGGGGCGGTGGCGGCGGAGGTACGGCCGTACCCGGAGGAGGTCTCGCGGCGGCTGTGGGAGGGGTACGAATTCCCGGCGCTGCCCCTGCTGAAGTAGGCGGCGCTTCTAGAGGTTGCCGAGCGGCTCGATGTCCACCCGCACCGGGGTGCCCCACACCCGCAGCACCTCGTAGTCGGTGAACTCGTGGACGAGCCGGTACGCCATCGCGGCGCGCGGCGCACGGCGCTGGGCGGCGATGTACAGCTCGGCCTCGTGCCGGTCCCGCCTCGGCGTCCCGCACAGCTGCCACTCCTGGCCGGTCCACTGCTCCGGCAGCCACCGCTGCTGGGGCTGCGGACGGTCCTCGCGCACCCCGTACCGGGAGGGGGCGGGTTCGGTCGAGCGGGGGCGCGCGGAGGGGCCGTTGATCTCGGCGCGGCGGGCCGCCCTGCGCCGGGTCTCGCACAGCAGGCACAGGTCGGGGGCGTTCTCGTCGACCGGGCCGTTCGGGTGTTCGGCGCAGCGGGTGGTGGGGGCGGCGGTGGTGACGCTGTCCTCCAGCAGGTCCAGCGCACGCTTCAGGTCGGTCCTGACCTCGTGCAGCTTGGCGTCCGGCGCGTCGGCGGTGAGCGAGTCACCGTGCTCGCCGAGCACGCGGAGGGCACGGCCTAGGGCGGTGAGCTGGGCGTGGTTCATGGGGTGGCTCCGGTTCTTGCTGGGGCCCGGGTTAGGTGCTGCGGCCGACCTTCAGCACATGGATGGTGATGGTCTCGCCGTCCGGCTGGTACAGCACGCGCCACGTTCCCACGTGCAGGCGGTAGAAGCCGGAGGTGCCCAGAGGGCGGGCAGCCTCCGGGGTGGGCTCGTCGGCGAGTGCGCGTACTGCCACGGCCGTTGCCTTGGCGCCGACGGGGTCGATGACGCGCAGACGCCGGAACTCGTTCATGGCGGCGTTCTCCCACACCACTGTGTGGGTCACGAAGCGGCCTCTTAAGTGTCTTCTTCCTCCAGCTGTGCCATGAACTCGTCGTGGGACATCGAGGGGCCGGTCGGAGCTGCCTGACGAGCGCGCGCTTCAGCGATGTCAGCCTCGTCCCGCAGCCGCTGAAGCTCTTCGAGCTCGCTTATCGGGATGAGCGCAGCGGCGGGCTTGCCGTACTCGGTGATCAGGATCTGTTCTTGGCCGTGCCGGACACGGCCGACCAGTTGACCGAGCTGGTTGCGAGCCTCTACGAGGGGATACGTGTCCACGCGAAAACTGTACACACCTGCAAGTGTGTGCGCTGACAGCAGGGACTGAGCAGAGGGTGTGCACTTCGTCATGTGCGCATGCTCTCTTCTCGTCTCCGGGACATCGCAGCCCGGATCTCGTCCACGCGGGCGTGGATCTCGGGGGCGGGCAGGAGTGCGGTGGGGCGCGCGGGGGCGTGTGCGTCCCGGCAACCTCCGCAGACGCCCCCTGGCAGGGCCTCCGGACGCCCTGGTACTCCACACTCCGCGCACTCCAGGATCCGGCGGGGCGCTTGGGGACGCGGGAGCTCGGGGGGGAGCTTGTCGGTCAGGCGGCGGCGGAGCAGGGCGGCCGGGTGGTGGACGGGGGTCGGCAGACCGCTGGTCAGGGCGTGCCGTACGACGTCCTCGGCGGCTCCCCGCGCGAACCACTCCGCCACCAGCGGGGCGAGGGCCGCGCAGTCGGCGGCGGAGAGGGACAGAGGAGGGGTCTCGCGGCCCAGCGCGGCGAGGAGGATGTGGGCGCGGGATCGGGTGGGCGGGCGGTCCGGTGCTTCCTGCGGTACGTCACCCCGCGTGAAGGCGGCCCACCAGTCGTCATTGCGTGCGGTACGGGAGAACCACGATCGGGTGATCCAGCGGGTACTTCCGGTATCGGACTCCAGGCGTTCGCGCCCCCGGCGCAAGTGGCCTGCCTGTTGGAGGCGGTTGAGGGCGGTGCGGAGAGCGCACTGTCCATACGGCAGCGTCTTGGCCAGCGTCTTTACGGAGATGTCGGCGCCGTCCGGGAGGCGGTCGACGTACGCGGCGATGGCGGCTTCGCGGGGTGGGAGGTCGGCGAAGTCGTGCGCGGTGCGGGGGTGTTGGTCGGGGGCGCTGCGTTTGCCGTATCCCGGGTTCGCCATGGGATGCGCGGGCAGGAAGGGAGCACTAAACTCGGCGTCAGCCACGGGATCGACTCTCATTCGATCTTGCAGGTCAAGCCCCCGCAGGTGTTGGTAGCACCTGGCGGGGGCTGTTCGTTCTGCGGGCACGGTAGACGATCGTGACTGTGCGTGGCAAACCGGTCGCTTCGCGTCAACTCGCGGGGAGGGTGGGTGGGTTGAGGCCCGCCATCCATTCCTTGAAAAGGGGTCTCGGAGCTGGACGCTTGAGCTTCGGGGGCGGTCAGCCCATGCTCTTGGCGCCGTCCAGGGACTCGCGGATGATGTCGGCGTGGCCGGCGTGCTGGGCGGTCTCGGCGACGATGTGCAGCAGCACCCTGCGGGCCGACCACTGAGCCTCGGCCTCGAACCACGGGGCCTTGGGCAGCGGATGGGCGGCGTCCAGGTCGGGCAGGGTGGCGACCAGTTCGTCCGTCCGGTCGGCCGTCTCCGCGTAGTCGGCCAGCACGCCGGCCAGGGTCTCGCCGGGCAGCATCCGGAACTCGTCGGCCCGCCGGGCCCAGTCGTCCTCGGTCATGGCGGTGAAGTCGCCCATCGACGACGGGCCCTTCTCGATGAAGCCCACCCAGTTGCGTTCCACCGACGTGACGTGCTTGATCAGGCCGCCGAGACACAGTTCGCTGACGGTGGTCCGCTGCCCGGCCTGCTCGTCGGTGAGGTCACGGGTGGTGAAGCGCAGGAAGTGCCGCTGCTTGGCCAGCGCCTCCAGCAGGTCGGCGCGCTCGCCGGTGGGCAGGGTGGTCTTCGTGGCGGTGGTCATGGTGTGGCCCTCCGTGGATTGCTGTTCCGTCGACAAGTCACACGTTAGGAGGCATGTAGGTCAGATCCTGACCTCTTGGGGGAGGGGGGTTGTCCAACAGCGCGGGCCGTTACCCGGTCCAGTGGTCGCGGGCGGTGGCCTCCACGAACGCCGACCACGCCTCCGGCCGGAGCATGAGCTTCGGGCCGTGGGGGTTCTTGGAGTCGCGGACGGGAACGGCGGTGGGGTGGCCGAGGGCCACTTCGAGGCAGTTGTCGCCGCCACCGCCGCTGTACGTCGACTTGTGCCAGGTCTCAGGGTTGTTTCTCATGGGCGTAATCCTGCGCCAACGCCTCGATCAGGGCCAGGGAGTTCTCCGGTGAGAGCGCGGAGGCCACGAGGAGATCGAACGTGAACCTCAGCTGGGCGACGGTAGCCGGGTCGTCCTCCATCCGTCCGGTGCGTACTCCCTCGTAGTAGACCAGCGGAGGGGCGTCTTCGAACTCCATCAGTTTCATGGCGCCTTGCATCGCCGCGTGTGCTCCCGCGCTGAGCGACAGCACCTGCATCATGACCCGGCTCCGGCGCGCCAGGGCGGCGAGGTGGCGCAGAGCCTCGGCCATCACCGTCCGGCCACCGGTCTCCCGACGCAAGGCGGCCTCGTCAAGCACTGCCCACAACAACGGCTTTGTTGGATGGTCGAGCAAGCGGGTTCGCTCCAACCGGCCGTTCACCCACTCGTCAATGGTTTCCTTCGGTGCTGTGGGGTCGTACGCACAGTTCACGGCTCGTGCGTACGCGGGCGTCTGCAGCAGTCCGGGGATCAGGAGTGGCGTGTACTCCCTGATCACCGTGGCCTGGGCCTCAGCCTCGGCCACCTCCGAGAAGTGCTCCGGGTACCTGGACTTGGCCGCCGCCGCGCAGTTCCGCTGGAAGAACCCGTCGGTCCCCAGTACCTCGTCCAGCAGCCGTGCGACATCCCGCTGCATCCTCCGCGTACCCGCCTCCAACTGCCCCACGAACGACCCGCTCACGAACAGCCGTTGCCCCAGCTCCTCCTGGCTGAGCCCCGCCTTCTCCCGCGCGTGCCGCAGCTCCGCGCCCAGCAGTGCCCTCGGTGACGACGACGGGTCCAGATCCTTCGGTCCTGCCATGCGTGACTCCCGATCCACCAGCCGCAGTTGTTGGGTCGCCCTGTCTGGCCAGGTTAGATCCGTAACCGACACGCTGTGTTGTGAATCACCAACCCAGCGTGCCGATGGAGGAAGCGTGCGGTCCACCCAAGAAGTCCTGGAGTCTCTGCGAGAGGCACTCACCGGCGTCGGCGTCGTGCTGCCGTCCCTCGCCGTCGACCCCCTCACGGGCGCCGGTGACGAGCCGTTCCCGCTGGTCGACCTCGGGCGGTGCAACGTACGCACGGCTGAGCGGCTGGCCTCGGTCCTGCGCGGGGAGCGGCCGCCGGTCGGGGCGTATGTCGTGGACGTACGGGACGGGCGCGTGGGGGAGGTGAGGGGGCACCTGGCCGGGAGGGTGCAGCTCAGGCCCCTCGGGGGCGGCCGGGAGTGGGACTGCCCACCGGAGTCCACCGGGCCCGCGCCGCAGGGTGAGGTGTTGCGGGCGAGGGTACGCAAGGCCAACAGGGAAGGGCGGATGCCCTGTTGAAATGGGCCCATGCCTCTCCTGGACGCCCTCGCCCGCTTCAACGACGCCCACCCGTGGAGCCACAACGCCCACTTCCACCCGTGGATCATGCGCCAGTTGCCCGCCCGCTTAGACCGTGCCCTCGACGTCGGCTGCGGTTCCGGGGACCTCGCCCGGCTGCTGGCCACGCGCGCGAGGCAGGTCCACGGCATCGACAGCGACGAGCGGATCATCGGCGAGGCGAGGGAGTCGACCCGTTCCGGGCTCCCCGTCGACTTCTCCGCCGCGGACGCGCTGTCGTACGACGAGGGGGGCCGTTACGACGTCATCACCTGTGTCGCCGTACTCCACCACCTGCCCCTGACCGAGACCCTCAGCCGTTTCCGAGAACAACTGGCCCCCGGCGGAATCCTGGTCGTCGTCGGCCTGACGGAGGAGGACACCCACGTCCAGACACTCCTCGGCCTCGCGTCCGTCCCACTCAACCTGGTCGCCGGGTGGGTCAAGAACAGGGGACGTACGCCACCACATCCCCCCGTCGCGATGACCGCCCCGACCCGCCCGGCCGACGTCCCCTACACCGCGTTCGTCTGCGAAGCCCGCCGCATCCTCCCCGGCGCCCGTGTCAGGCACCGGCTCTTCTGGCGCTACAGCCTCGTCTGGAAAAAGGTGCGCGCCGATGTCGATCCAGGCACGCTCTGAACGACGCAGAGGTGAGAGCACGACACCGCACGACACCACGCGAGAGGCCAAGACCATGCCGAAGGTCCGTGTACACAACGTGACGATCTCCCTCGACGGCTTCATGGCCGGTCCGAACCAGCGACTGGACACCCCCTTCGGCGACGGCGTCGGCTGGGGCGACGACCTGCACCGCTGGTTCATGTCCGCGTCGGAGGAGGCGGCCGCGGGGAAGTCCGGGATCGACGTCGACTATTTCGTCCGCGGGGACCAGAACATCGGCGCCACGATCATGGGGCGGAACATGTTCGGCCCGCAGCGCGGGCCCTGGGAGGACGAGTCCTGGCAGGGCTGGTGGGGTGAGAACCCGCCCTACCACCACGACGTCTTCGTCCACACCCACCACCTGCGCCCGGCACTGGAGATGGCCGGCGGAACCACCTTCCACTTCACGGACGAGCAGCCGGAGGCGGTGCTCCGGCGCGCCTTCGACGCCGCAGACGGCAAGGACGTGCGGATCGGCGGCGGGGCGGCGGTCATCCGGCAGTATCTGCGCGCCGGGCTGATCGACGAGGTCCACCTGGCGATCGCGCCGCTCCTCATCGGACGCGGGGAGCGGCTGCTCGACGACCTGGGCGACGGGATCGCCGGCTACCGGGTGTCCGAGCTGGTCAGCTCGCCGAACGTCACCCACGCGGTGCTCGTCCGCAGCTGAGCCTGCTAGCGGGTGGCCGCCGCCAGTGCCGCGCGCAGATGGCCGTCGGACTCCTCCAGGAGACGCGCCGCCGTGGGGCCGTCCACGTCGGCCAGGATGGTCAGGATGGCGTTCTTCACCTCGCCGTCCGTGGCGGCCAGGGCCCCCTCGACCTCCTCCTCACCGGCGCCGGTGGCGAGGGCGACGATACGGCGGGAACGGGCGCGCAGCTTCTCGTTGGAGGCGCGGACGTCGACCATCAGGTTTCCGTAGGTCTTGCCGAGGCGGATCATCGTGATCGTCGACAGCATGTTGAGGACGAGCTTCTGGGCGGTCCCGGCCTTGAGGCGGGTGGAGCCGGTGAGCAGTTCGGGGCCCACCACGACCTCGATGCCGTGGTCGGCGGCCGCGGCGAGCGCGCTGTCGGCGTTGCAGGACAGGCCCACGGTCAACGCCCCTTGCGCGCGGGCGTGTTCCACCGCGCCGACGGCGTAAGGGGTACGACCGGACGCGGACACCCCGACCACCGTGTCCACGTCCGTCACCGCGAGCCCGTCCAGGTCGGCCCGCGCCAGCTCCGCGGAGTCCTCGGCCCCCTCGACGGACGTGACCAGGGCTTCCGGGCCGCCCGCGATCAGGCCCACGACCTGCGCCGGGTCCGTGTTGAAGGTCGGCGGGCACTCGGAGGCGTCCAGCACACCGAGGCGTCCGGCGGTCCCGGCACCGGCGTAGATCAGCCGGCCGCCCCGGGCCATCCGCTCGGCGATCGCGTCGATGGCGGCGGCGATGCGCGGCAGCTGCCGGGACACCGCGGCGGGCACGGAGGCGTCCTCGCCGTTCATCAGCCGGGCGATGTCGAGGGTCGGCAACCGGTCGATGTCGGCGAGCTCGGGCCGGAACGCCTCGGTGGTCAGCGTCTCCAACTGGGCTTGCAGATCACGGGGGTCGGAGGAGGAGGTCATGGAGGAGTGGCTCTTTCTTCGTGACCGACGTCTACCGGGTGACTCGTCTCTACCGGGTGTCTCGTCCCTACCTGCGGTGCCGATGCGCCAGCGCCTCGTAGGACGCGGCCAGCGCGGGCGCCGCCGTCTCGTACGTCCGTTGCGCCACCCCCACGAACAGACAGTCCACCACCAGCAGCTGGCTGGTCCGCGACGACATCGCCGCGGGCCGCAGCTCGCTCTCCCGGGCCGTGGACGTCGTCAGCACCTGGTCGGCGTACTGCGTCACCGGCCCGTTCGGCCGTCCGGTGATGGCCACCGTGGTGGCCCCGTGCTCGAACGCGACCCGCAACGGCTCGATGACGTCACCGGTCGCACCCGAGTGCGTGATCGCGATCGCCACGTCCCCGGCCCGCAGCTGCACCGCGTTCGTCACGGCCAGGTGCGGATCGCTGTGCGCCTGCGCTATCAGCCCTATCCGCAGCAGCTTCTGCGTGAGGTCCTGCGCGACGAGACCGGAGGCCCCCACCCCGTACACGTCGATCCGCCGTGCCGAGGCCGTCGCGGCGACCGCCGCCCCCAGCTGCACGGTGTCCAGCCCGGCCGCCGTGTCCGCGAGGGTCTGCTGCTCGTCGTAGGCGAGCTTGGCGACCACGTCCGCGATCGGATCGTCCACCGCGATGTCCGTGGTGATCGCCGGCGCCCGCCCGGACTGCTGCTGCGCGGCCAGCCCGGCGAGGGCGAGCCGCAGGTCGCGGTATCCGGGGTACCCCAGCAGCCGGGCCGTCCGCACGACCGTCGCCTCGCTCGTCCCGGTCAGTTCGGCGAGGCCCGTGACGGTGAGCGCCGCGCACCCCGCGGGGTCGGCGGCCACGGCCTCGGCGACCCGGTGCATGGAGCGCGTCATGGACGGACCCAGCGTGCGCACCTTCGCGGCGAGAGCGCTGCCGAAAATTTCCTTCACTTCCTGGGGCACGAATGAAAGATATTTTCGGCTCGGTTCGTGGTCAAGTGCCCGCACAATGGCTCCATGGAGTCCATCGGTCCACTTGAGCAGTCCCTGCACACGGCACGCGCCCTCGTACTCACCGACCTGGCCGCGAGCCAGGTCGCCGCCGCGGACGTGGTGTCGATGGTCGAGGATTCCGTCGTACAGCGGCGCTGGTGGGTGGAGCAGTGGCCCGAGGGCGCGGAGTTCGTGGCGGGCCTGATCGCCCAGGACGTCCAGGACGCCCTCCTCGAGCGTTACGGCCGCTGGCCCCTGTGCCCGGTGTGCGGCTCCGGTGACCCGCACGCGCTGGAGGTCGAGCCCGAGCTGGGCCCCGATCCGCACTGGGTGTGCCACCAGGCGGGCGTGAAGGTCGCGCCGATCGGCTCGCTCGGGAACGCGATGGGCGGGGACTTCTCCTCGTGACCGTCTACATCGACCCACCCACCTGGCCGGGCCACGGCCGCATGTGGTCCCACCTGATCAGCGACGTCTCCTTCGACGAACTGCACGCGTTCGCCCAGGAGCTGGGGGTGCCCCCGCGGGCCTTCGAGCGGGACCACTACGACATTCCCTCGCACCGGTACGCCGACGTGGTCGCGGCGGGCGCGGTGGAGGTGAGCAGCCGGGAGGTCGTGCGGCTGCTCACGGGGGCGGGGTTGCGGCGACCCAAGGGCCGCTGACCGCTAACCGGTTCGGCCGGGAAGGACGTACATCCACAGCCCCGGTTCCGCCTCCCCGTACGCGTGCTCCTCCTCCACGGTCGCCCGCGCGAACCCGGCCCGCGCGACCACGCGTTGGGAGGCGGCGTTGTCGGGCTCGATGGTGGCGCAGAGGCCGCGCACGTCGTCGCGGGCCAGCGCCCAGTCGCTCAGTGCGCGCAGGGCCTCCGTGGCGTAGCCCTGGCCGCGGGCGCTCTCGGCGAGGTCGTAGCCGACCTCCGCGCGGCCGTCCTCGTCGGGGGCGCCGTGGAAACCCATGCCGCCGATCGCACGGCCGTCCTCCCGCCGTACCAGGACGAAGAGGCCGAACTCCGGGCGGTGCACCCCGGCCTCGTATGCCTTGATGGTCATGCCGGCGGCCTCGCGGGTGCCCTCGAAGGGGCCGTCCTCGACCCACTCGAAGTCGCCGTCGCCGCCCGCGGCCAGTTCGGCGGCGGACGCGGGCGTGACGCCCTGGAGGGTCAGGCGCTCGGTGGGCAGGACGAGGTTGTTGCTCCAGCGCCACCCGGTGCGCGGCGCGCGGCCGGGCAGGTCACCGCGGCCGGTGGCCCACAGGAGGGTGCGCCAGGGGTCGGGGCCCGGCTGGACGTCGGGGAAGATCCGGGTCAGTACGTACTCGGGGAGCCGGGCGGGCGGTTCGTACGCCAGGTCCAGGCCGTCCGCGATGTCGTACGTGTGCAGCAGCACCTCGGCGACGCCCATCGCGGCGAAGCCCACGCGGTTCGCGCTGCGGAAGGGATACGGGTGGTAGGCGCGGACCTCGCGCGGGGTGGTGCGGAGCGTCGCCGCGAGCAGCGTGCCGGCCGTCTCGATGACCTGGAGGGCGCCCTCGGCGTCCGTGTCGTCCTCCAGGAAGATCTCGAAGGGGACCCACTTCTCCTGTGCCCGGCCCGCCAACTGCCCGGCATACGCGATCAGATCGCCCGCGATGTGCTCGGCCGTCTTCAGACAGCTCCACTCCACCCGGCCGGCCGGCACCCCGGCCCAGTCCCGGTCCACCGCCGTCCGCAGCGCCGCCACCGCGTCCGCGACGGCCTCCGTCAGCCGTTCCGCGCCCAGGTCTTCGCCCATGTCAGCCATGCGGGCAGGCTATGGCGCCGGGGGCTTCAGAGCGACAGCATTTCCAGCTCCGAGGTGAGGTTGTAACGGGCCGTGGCCTCCCACTCCCGCTCCCCGTACGGCGTCCTGAACAGCCGGGGCAGATCGAGCAGTTGGCGCAGGATCGCGGACCGGCCCTCGCGGAAGGCGTCGCTCGGGACGAAGCCGTACTCCTCGCGGACGGCGGCCGTGTAGGCGGCGTACGCGGAGGGCGGGGCCGCGAGGATCGCGAGATCGGCGTCGCACAGGACCTGGCCGTCGCGGTCGTCGTCGGCGGGGTCGTGGGTGGTGGTGAGCCGGACCAGGCGGGCGACCTCGGCCGTCGCGGCCGCCGGGACTCCGGCTTCGGCGAGGGCGCGTTCGGCCAGACGGGCGGAGCGTTCCTCGTTCTCCGAGCGGTCCGGGAGGTAGACCGCGTCGTGGAACCAGGCCGCGAGCCGGACCAGGTGCGGGGCGTGCGCGTACTCCTCCAGGACGTCGATGTGGTCGAGGACCGCCGTCAGGTGGTGGACGGTGTGGTACCGCCGCTGCGGCTCCTGCCAGCGGACGAGGAGGCTGTCGGCGTACGGCGCCGGGTCGGGGCCGTCCGTCCCCGGGCGGGCGCCCTCCAGTGCACGGGCGAAACGGTCGCGGAGGTCGTCGAGATCGGCCATGGCCTCATTGTCCCGCGTGCCACCCCCTGGGGCGGGCGTACGAGCTCGCGGGGGTGGAGGCCAAGGAGCTGAACATCTTCGGCTGAGACGCGCCGGTGAGGCCGACCCCGCGGCGGCGTATTCTTGAATTGGACTAGACCTGTAGCCGCCCGAGACCGTCGACGAATGGGGTCCCATGAGCAAGCGTGCAGTCCTGGAGGTGATCGCCCTCGACACCGAGGACGCGATCGCCGCCCAGGCCGGAGGCGCGGACCGGCTGGAACTGGTGACCGACATGGCGGCGGACGGTCTGACGCCGACGGTCGCCACGGTCACCGCGATCCGGGCCGCCGTGGACATCTCCGTGCGGGTGATGCTGCGGTTGTCGGACGGGTTCGCCGCGGGCGAGGTCGCGCAGGTGGCCCGTGCGGCCCGGGAGCTGCGGGCCGCCGGGGCCGACGAGTTCGTGCTGGGGTTCCTGGACGCGGGCGGTGAGGTGGATCTGGGGGCCGTGGAGCGGGTGGTGGCGGCGCTGGACGGCTGCCGCTGGACCTTCCACCGGGCGATCGACCACGCCGCCGACCGGGACGCCCTGCGCAAGCAGCTGGCCGATCTTCCGGGGCTGGACACCTACCTCACGGCGGGCTCGGCGGCCGGGGTCGACGAGGGGCTTCCCGTGCTGCTCGCGGAGGCGGCGCGGGTGGGGGAGCCGGGGTACGAGCAGCAGCTCCTGGTGGGTGGCGGCCTGCGGCTGGAGCACGTACCGGGGCTCCGGGCGGCCGGGATCGACGCCTTCCACATCGGCGGGGCGGCGAGGCCGGACGGGTGGGAGTCGCCGGTGTCGGCGGAGGCCGTGCGGGAGTGGCGGCGGGTGGTCGACGAGGTGCGCGACTAGCCCTTCAGCGGCCGCAGGCACAGGGCCGTGTTGCCGTCCTCGCTGTACTCGAGGTAGGCGTAGTAGTCGCCGGACTCGCACGACACGGCCGGCTCGTAGACGCGGTACTGCGCGACGGAGGAGTCACAGGCCTCGGGCCTGAGTTCCTGTTCCGGCCAGGTGGCGTCGTTGCGGGCGCAGGAACCGGACGTCAGGGTCGGGGTGTCGGCATCGCGGGCACCGGCGCCGGCACTGTCGTCCCCTGGTCCGACGATCAGCCCGATGACAAGAAGCGCGGTGAACGCGAACACCGCCAGGCCCAGCAGTCCCACCGGCATCAGCGCCAGGATGCCCGCCGGCCGCTTGAACACCGGCTTGCCGGGGTCCAGCGGCGGCCGGAACCCCGGCGCGACCGGCTCGGGAATGCGCTTGATGCCGGACAGCGCGCCGAGGTTGGTCAGCAGGGTGAAGGGCGTGATCAGCACCGACAGCGGCCCCCACCAGCCCAGCACCATCGTGTCCGCCTGCATGTCCCGGAAGCTCGCCAGCGCACAGGTGCGGCAGAACACGCCCTCCCGCCGCAGAAACCGCATGATCACCAGCATCCCCTGATGGCCCCGGACCGTCACCGGGGCGGCGGGGGCCGCTCCACAGATCTGGCAGGCGGCAGTCGGCGGGTAGGGGCCCGAAGCCTGCGAGTACGGCCCGGGAGCCGGCTGGTACTGGTACGGGCCCGGAGCCGGAGTCTGCTGATACGGCCCCGAAGGCGGAGGGTAGGACCCCGAAGTCGGCTGGTACGCGGGGTGCGAGGGCGGCGGCGTGCTCAACGGGGGCCTCTCCGGGGGGACATGTCGGAACGGAGCAGCACCTTACTCGGCGAGCGCCGCGGGCAGCGGTGCCGCGTGCGTCACGATCAGGCCCGACACCGCTCGGGTCAGGGCCACGTACAGCCGGCGCAGCCCGGTCCGTTCGTCCGGTTCGCCGTCCACCACCGCCTGGGGCTCGTCCAGGACGACGTAGTCGTACTCGAGACCCTTGGCGAGGGACGCCGGGACCAGGGTCAGCCGGGCCTCGGCCGTGGTCTCCTCACCCGGGGCGAGATACGGGATCCCTGCCGCCGTCAGCGCCTCCGCGAGGGCCGGTACCCGCGCGTCCGCCGCGATCAGGCCGGTCGAGCCCTCGTTGCGCAGCAACTCCTCGCAGGCGGCGACCACTTCGGCCGTACCGGAGGTCTCGCCCGAGGTCTGGCGCAGGTCGAAGAACCCCGGGTTCTCACGGACCGACGCGACCGGCGTCAGGCCCGGCGCGATGTGCGGCAGGAGCCGGGAGGCGTAGGTGATGACGTCCGTCGGCACACGGAAACCGGCCGTCAGCTCCTCGATCACCCCGTCGGACTTGCCGAGGTGGACCAGCGCCTCGTCCCAACTCCGCGTCGCCCACGGCGTGGTGCCCTGCGCGAGGTCGCCGAGCACGGTCGCCGAACCGGTCGAGCAGCGGCGGCCGACCGCGCGGTACTGCATGGGGGACAGGTCCTGCGCCTCGTCGAGCACCACATGCCCGAGCGAGTGCGTGCGCTCCACGAGGTCCGTCGCCTCGTCGATCAACACCGCGTCCGCGGAAGACCACTTGGCCGACTTCACCGACCGCACCGGCTTCGCCCACAGGATCGTCTTCTGCTCGTCCTCGTCGAGGATCCCCTCCGCGTGTTCGGCGAGGAAGTCCGCGTCCGTCAGCAGACGGAGCACCAGTTTCGCCGGATCCACCGGCGGCCAGATCGCCTTCACCGCCGCCCTCACCGCCGGGTTGCGGGCCACCGCGTCCTGCACCCGGTCGTCCGGAGCCTCCCCGGACCGCTCCATCTGCACCAGCACGGCGTGCGCGATGCGCTGCGGGAGCGCCTCGCGGGCGGCGCCGTAGCGGATACCCCGGTCGAGCAACTCCCTGACGATCTCCTCGACCTCGTACGCCGGGACCCGCCACCTGCGTGACCCGCGGACGACCATCACCGGCTCGGCGGGCATGGTCACGTGGGAGTAGACGGCCCGCCTGAGCACCTCCGCCATCCTCGCGTCGCCCTTGAGGACGGCGGCGGGTGCCTCGTCGGTGCCGCGCACCTCCAGGCCCGCGGCCACCAGGTCGTCGACGGTGGCCTGCTTCACCGTCAACTCGCCCAGCGCGGGCAGCACCTGCTCGATGTAGTGCAGGAAGGACCGGTTCGGTCCGATGACCAGCGTCCCGGTGCGGGCGAGCCGCTCCCGGTGGGCGTAGAGGAGGTACGCGACCCGGTGCAGGCCCACGGCGGTCTTCCCGGTGCCGGGGCCTCCCTGCACGCAGACCGTGCCGCCGAGCCCGGACCGTACGATCTCGTCCTGCTCGGGCTGGATCGTCGCCACGATGTCGCGCATCGGGCCGACGCGCGGGCGCTCGATCTCCTGCTGGAGCAACTTGCTGGTGGCCGCAGACGGCTCTGTCGGGTCGGAGAGGTGCTCGTCCTCGTAGGCCGTGATGTCCCCGCGGGTGTACCCGAAACGGCGGCGCAGCCCGACGTCCATCGGGTCCTTCTTGGACGCCCGGTAGAACGGCTGCGAGACCGGCGCCCGCCAGTCGATCACCATCGGGTCGCCGTCGTGGTCGTGGACGTGCCGGCGCCCGATGTAGAAGCGCTCTCCCTCCGCGCCCTCGGCCCGGTCGGCGCCGGGGGAGTGCAGGTAGTCGAGGCGGCCGAAGAACAGCGGGGTGTCGCTGAGGTCCGCCAGCGCCTTGATGCGCTCGTCGATCTGGCGGGCCAGGACCTCGGCGTTGACCCAGTTCGCGGTGACGTCCTTGATGTCCAGCGACTCGACGTCCTCACGCATCGCGCGCAGTGCGGCGCGGGAACCGGCGAGGTGGGAGCGTTCGCGGGCGAGGGGGTCGTCGATGGGGGCGGGCAGGGCAGACAAGGGGGTGCCTCCGAAGGTGCTGCGGGGTGGTGGCTGCCGGGTGGGTGGCAGCGAGGTGCCGACCGGTTTCCGTCCGGGCGGCGGCACTCCGGGAGGGAGGCGGGCAGGAGCGGAGATCCTAGAGCAGGGCCTCGGCAGGGCGCCAACCGTTTTTCCGCCCCCTCCGCCCCCTCCGCCCCTCCGACTCCTCGCGCCCCGCGTCCCCTAGGGGGTCACCCCTCCACCCGCTAGGGGAGGCTCCACCCCCAGGGTGTACCCAGGTAGCACAAGAAGTGGCTACCTGGGACCGATGCCCTCCTTATGCCTCGAAAGCCACTATGGAGGCATGAGCGCAGCGACCTTCACCCCAGCACCCGGTCGCCCGTCCGGGGCGACTCCCCTCTCAGGTACCCACAGCCCCCACCGCCTGGGCAACGCCCTCCGCGCGGTCCGCGTCTTCGCCGGCGCCGCCTTCGACGTCGTCATACTCGGCGAGTACGGCGAGGAGGCCGGCGTCCGCCGCCGCTGAGCACGGGGCGACGGATCAGGCCCCGTCCGCCAGCAGCTCGTCCGCGTCCACGATCCGGTAGGCGTACCCCTGTTCCGCCAGGAAGCGCTGGCGGTGCGCGGCGAAGTCCTGGTCGATGGTGTCCCGGGCGACCACGGAGTAGAAGTGGGCCTGGTGACCGTCCGCCTTCGGGCGCAGGACCCGCCCGAGCCGCTGGGCCTCCTCCTGGCGGGAGCCGAAGGTGCCCGAGACCTGGATGGCGACCGTCGCCTCCGGCAGGTCGATGGAGAAGTTCGCCACCTTCGACACCACGAGCACGCTGATCTCGCCCTCCCGGAAGGCGTCGAAGAGCTTCTCCCGCTGGGCGTTGGAGGTCTCGCCCTTGATGACGGGGGCGTTCAGGTGCTCACCGAGTTCGTCGAGCTGGTCGATGTACTGGCCGATCACCAGGATCTGCTGCCCCGCGAAGCGCTTGACGAGCGCCTCCGTGACCTTCCGCTTCGTCGCGGTCGTGGCACAGAAGCGGTACTTCTCCTCCTGCTCGGCCGTGGCGTAGGCGAGCCGCTCGGAGTCGGTCAGGTTCACCCGTACCTCGACACAGTCGGCCGGCGCGATGTAGCCCTGCGCCTCGATCTCCTTCCACGGCGCGTCGAACCGCTTGGGCCCGATCAGCGAGAAGACGTCTGACTCCCGCCCGTCCTCCCGGACCAGGGTCGCCGTCAGCCCGAGTCGGCGCCGGGCCTGGAGGTCGGCGGTGAACTTGAAGACGGGCGCCGGAAGCAGGTGCACCTCGTCGTAGACGATGAGCCCCCAGTCCCGTGAGTCGAAGAGCTCCAGGTGCGGGTAGACGCCCTTCCGCCGGGTCGTCAGCACCTGGTAGGTGGCGATGGTGACGGGCCGGATCTCCTTCCGCGTCCCGCTGTACTCGCCGATCTCCTCCTCCGTCAGCGAGGTCCGCTTCACCAGCTCGTGCTTCCACTGCCGGGCCGAGACGGTGTTGGTGACGAGGATGAGCGTGGTCGCCTTGGCCTGCGCCATGGACCCGGCGCCGACCAGGGTCTTCCCTGCGCCGCAGGGCAGCACCACGACCCCGCTGCCGCCGTGCCAGAAGTTCTCCACGGCCTGCTTCTGGTAGGGCCTGAGCGCCCACCCGTCCTCGGCCAGCTCGATCGGATGCGCCTCGCCGTCCACGTACCCGGCCAGGTCCTCGGCGGGCCAGCCCAGCTTCAGCAGCGTCTGCTTGATCTGCCCGCGCTCGGAGGGGTGCACGGCCACGGTGTCCGGATCGAGCCGCGCCCCGACCAGCGGGATGATCCGCTTCGAGCGCAGGATCTCCTCGAGGACCGGCCGGTCGGTGGTGGTGAGCACGAGCCCGTGGACGGGGTGCTTGCTGAGCGTGAGCCGCCCGTACCGGTCCATCGTCTCGGCGACATCGACGAGCAGGGCGTGCGGCACCGGATACCGGCTGTACTGCACCAGCGCGTCGACCACCTGCTCGGCGTCGTGCCCGGCGGCCCGCGCGTTCCACAGGCCCAGCGGTGTCAGCCGGTAGGTGTGGATGTGCTCGGGCGCCCGCTCCAGTTCGGCGAACGGCGCGATGGCCCGACGGCACTCGTCGGCCTGCTCGTGGTCGACCTCGAGCAGCAGGGTCTTGTCGGACTGGACGATGAGAGGACCGTTCACGTACATGCATCCTTCCGCACGGGCCAAACGTCCAGTGTGCCTCAACCAGGGACGATCAAGGGAGGCCGAGGGAGGCCGAGGACGGCCGAAGAGGTCTCCCGGGGCAACCCCGGCCCCCGCTCGTGTGTCTTGACTGGCGGGAACGGGGCGGGGAGGACACATGGGGATGTCTGCGGGCGGCTGGGCGGTCGGCGGGGGCGCCGTCGTGGTGCTGGTGGCGACCGGTGCCTGGGCGGTGCGGCCGGTGGGCGCCGACACCCACCTGTGGAACCAGGTGCGGCCGGTCATCGAGGCGCGGCTCGTGGACCAGTCGCGCGGCGCCGGGTACGGGGAGAGCGAGCCCGGACTCGCCGCGCGGTGGTTCTGCCGGGCGCAGGAGGTGGACCTCGAGGAGCGGGACGGACTCGTGCGGGCCGGTGTCAGCACGTTGTGCCTGGAGTACGGGGTGCGCGCGGGGCGCCTGGTGGAGTGCGGCGGCGCCGAGGTGCCGCAGGTGCTGCGGCTGCGGCGGGAGGCCGACGGCGACTACGTGGTCGTGTCGCAGGAGGAGCCGCCCGACGGTGCGGGCGGCGCGGAGTGGCTGACGTCCCACTTCGGGCACGCCACCACCGCCGCGTTCGACGACGCCGTGCCGTCGACCACCCTGGAGTCCGCGGCCCGGACCCACTTCGGCCTGCCCGCGGACTCCCCGGTCACGGAGTGCTGACGCGGACCCGGGCTGTCCAAGAGGACTACTCCTCCGCCAGCTCCGCCACCCCGGTCACCCGGTGCAGCGGATACGTGCGGACCTCGTCCGCCGTGTGGTCGTACGCCGTCACGAAGCCGCCCTCGACGCGGACGGGGGCGATGACGCGCTGGCTCGCGGCGCCCTCGGCGTTGACGTAGCCGATCCACAGGGCCTCGCCGGTGAGGACGGCGGCCTGCATGGTGGCGAGGGTCTCGGCGGAACTGGTGCGGGGGAGTTCGCCGGTGGTGGGCAGGGACCGGTCGGTCTGTCTGCGGGGGGTCGTCGAGGCCAGGTCACCGGCCCTGATGGCCCGGATCGCGGCCGACAGGAGGGTCGCGTCGGGGATCGGGGGGCCGTCCGGGACGGGCTCCGGGGCCGTGCGCGGCGGGGTGCGGTGGGCGTGGGCGCGGGTGATCAGGACATCGCCCTCCGCGGACTCGGCGGCCGGGGCGAAGCCCATCGCGCGCAGGCCCTCCAGCAGGGCCGCCGGGTCGGCCTGCGCGGCCAGCACGGTGGGGGCCAGACGGCGCAGCCGCAGGCCCGCGGCACGCTTGTCGGCGAGGATCTCGTTGAGCACGGCGTCGTCGTCGCAGCGGACGTACGCGGAGGCCGCGCCCACCCGCAGGTGGCCGTGTCTGCGCGCCACGTCGTCGATCAGGTACGTCAGCGGCTGCGGCACCGGCGTGCGCGCGTGCGCGGCGAGGAAGGCGTGCAGGTCGGAGGCGGACTGGCCGGCGTCCAGGGCCCGGCGTACCGAGGCGGGGGTGAAGCGGTAGACCGTCGCCCCGCCCTTCGACTCCACGTCGGCCAGCACGTCCAGCACCTCGGCCAGCGACCGCTGCAGGGGACCGGGGGCCACCGCCGTCAGGTCGGCCTGGAGCAGCACGTGGTCGAGCGGCTCGGGCAGGAGCGGCGCGAGGAGCCGGACGGCCGCGGCGGACGCGGTGGCCTGCTCGGCCGGGGAGAGGGGTTCCGTGACGGCGGGGCCCTGCTGCACGGGATCGACGGGGGAGCGGTGGTGCACGGGAAGCTTGTCGCCGGGGCCCTCCGGCGCCTTGACCGGCGTCCTCGGCGCGGCCGCGCCCAGCAACGCCCGCCCGTGCCCCGACAGCGCCCCCCGCCCCGTCACGCCCAGCAGCTCCGCCTCCGCCAACGTCCACTCGGCGAGCCGGGACCGCAGATCGTCCTCGCGCTGCGGCCCCCGCAGCGGACGCTCCCACCGCAGCCGGGCCAGCACCGACTCCCTCGACGGCGCCGCCCCCTCCGGCAGCCCCGCCAGCAGCGTCAGCACCCGGTGCCGTACCTCCGGCGCCGCGCTGCGGTCGAGCCCAGGGCCCAGCGTCGACAGCGTGCGGTCCTTCGCGTCCCGGCCGCCCACCAGGCCGGACACCCGCGTCGCCGTCAGCCACGCCTCCGCCAGGCGGGCCCAGCGCTGCGCGGGCGGCTGCTCCAGCCACTCGTCGAGGGCCGGGGTCGCCGCGTACCGCTCGTCCGCCTCGCCGTCGGAGGCCAGCAGGCCCGCCGCGTACGCCAGCTCGACCCAGAACGCGGCCACCGGCTCGGCCACGTCCAGGGCGACGGCCGTGCGCTTGAGGTCGCGCACGCTCAGGCCGCCCGCCCGCAGCACCGCGGGCCCGCCCTCGTCCCAGTCCTTCAGCAGCTCCTCGACCGTGGCCAGCGCGGTGTACGCCTGCCCGGCCGCCGTCGCGTCCACCACCTGCGCCCGGTGCGTCGCCGCGGGCTCCACGGCCGGCGGCAGCGGCTCCACCTCCCGGTGTGCACGGCCGCCGCGCAGATGCAGGGCCACCTCCCGGGGGAGTACGACCGTCCCGGGCGCCGTCGGCACCAGCAGCCCCACATCCAGCAGACGGCGCAGATGGGCCGCCGGCTCGGCGGTGACCTGGCCGTAGGGCGGACCCCACACGAGCCGTGCGAGCACCTCCCGCGACTCCTCCGGGAGCCCCGCGAGCAGCGCCGACATCCGCTCGCGGTCGGTGAACAGGGCCGTGAGCGACGCCACCGCCGACACGGCGTCATGGGTCGAACCGAGCCCCGCCGCCGCGACGATGTCCTGGATACGCCCCGGCGACATCCCCGCCGTGGCCTCCTGCACGGTCGGCCCGAGCCCGGTCGGCGACGGATGCTGCGGCGAGGGCGCGAGCAGCTCACGGGCCGTGCGGACCAGCCGCAACCGGTCGTCGTCGCCCCACACCAGGGCCTGCTCCCGCAGGGTGCCCAGGGCACGCGGGAGCGCCGCCGAGACGACCGGGTCGCCGCCGTCGCCGGTCAGCAGCGCCAGCAGTTCGCCGTAGGACGCCGGGTCCGCCGCCACCGCCAGCGCCTCCGCCGTCCGGAGCGCGAAAAGGTCCAGCCGCTCCAGCGCCCGCACCACCGACGCCCGCGTCCCGGCCCGGGTCGCGAGCTGGGTGAGGTCGGTCGGCACGGGGGTGATGAGGTCGGGGCGGGCACGCAGAAGCGCGGCCAGGGAGACGTCGTCCCTGGCCCGGAGCGCTTCCGCGAGGGAGCGCGGCGGTACGGCCGGGTTGCTCATCCGACCAACGGTAGCGGGTGGCGGGCCGGGCCAGGGGCGATGTACCCCGCCCCCGCGGAACCGTCCCCGTCGGCACCGGGGCCCCTCCGATCGGCGGCTGCCTGCGCTAACGTCGTCGCACGGGGTATCCAACGCACCCGCCCCGGAGGGGACTTCGTGGGTATCGAGAGCGACCAGGTCGTCTACGAGTATCTGAGCCGCGTCGGCGATGTCGCGCAGCAGCGGCAGTTGCCGTCGTCCACCCGTATGCGGCTCGTCTCGGAACTGCGCAACGAGATCGACCGGCGGCGCGCCAAGGTCACCGTGGACTCGCCCGCCGCCGTCCGCCGGATCATCGCCAAGCTGGGCAGCCCCGACGAGGTGGTCACCGCCGCAGGGGGCACGGCGGGCAGCGCCCCGCAGGCGCCGGTCGTCGCCATGCCCGTACAGCGGGACCGGGAACCCGAGGAGACCGAGCGGCCCAAGGGGCTGCGCAAGGTCGTCCCCCGGCCGCGCCCCGGCACCCCGCCGCGGCCCGCCCCCGCCGGCGACCGCGACACGTCCCACGGGCCCCACCAGGCCGGCCTGGACGAACTCGGCGACAGCGCGGCGCAGCCCGACTGGTGGCGGGTCGACAGCAGCCCCTTCGGCGTCGGCGACAGCGTGCCCGGTTTCGTGGGCGGAGTGGAGATCCCGGAGCTGCTGAAGCCACCGCCGCCCAAGGAGGAGCAGAAACCCGAGCCCGTGCCCGCGCCCGCCGTGGAGCAGGCTCCGGTGGTGAAGGCCCGTACGGCCTGGTGGAGGCCCAGGACGGCCGCCAAGACCAAGGTCGCCGAGCCGGTCGTCGAGGCCGCCCCGGCCCGTCGGCGCCCGTTCTCCGGTCCCGGGAGCTGGAGCAACCCCCTTCTCCTCCTCGCCGCCGCCCTTCTCGTCGCCGGCGCCGTGCTCGGCAACCTGCTCGTCCTCATCGTCGGCTGGCTCATCGCGTGGGCCTCGCGCCGTCTGTCCGACGCCGAGACCAAATGGGCCGTCGTGTTCCTGCCCAGCCTCTCCCTCACCGCCGGGATCGTCTGGCTGTGGGGGCGCCACGAGGGCCGCTGGGGCGAGCCCATCGCCCAGGGCCACATGAACGACGCGGTCGCCGAGACCTGGCCATGGGTCGTGCGGGGGGCGGCCGTGGCATCGGCTCTGTTCCTGGTGTGGCGCTCGCAGCGGCAGCGGTAGGTCTGGTTTCGCAGGCGAAGGCCGGCAACAACTGCCGACTGCTGTAGATCATGGCCCGAGGAGTTGCAGCACGTGTGGCCAGCTGTCCGCCCTGGCTCGGGCGTTCGCTGTGCGGGTTCCGCCCAGGTGGCGGCCTCTGCCGCCGGGGAGGTAGGGGAAGTCCGCGACGGCGTGCCCGGCCTTCGGATAGAGCAGGGCCTGGTGCCGGCGACCGCTCGCGTTGCGTTCTTGTGCGATCGATTCGGCGGACGGGAGCGAGCCCCACACCGGGTCGTCGCCGCCGGCGATGGCCAGCACAGTGCCTCGGACGCGGTCGAGCGGAATGGGGATGAGCTGCAGGCCCTTGCCATGCCTGGTCCATGCGGCCTGCCCTCGCCCGCAGCTGTAGCAGCCGCGGTAAAACGCTCTGTTGGTGTTGCGGCTGGGCATGTAGACCACGGCATCGCGGACGAGGTCCGGGTAGTACTGGGCCATCAGCTGGGCTGCTTCGGAGCCGCGGGAGCCACCGATCACCACGAGACGCTCGGCATCGGCCTGCGGCTGGTCGCGCAGAAGCCGGGCGGCGGTGGCGAAGTACTCCAGGGGGATGGCAGCCAGGTTCTTGGGCCGTCCCTGGCAGTCGAAGTAGCACAGGGCAAGGGCGGGGTGGCCGCGGGAGGCCAGCAGGGTCCCTGTGAGCCGGAAGCCGAGGCCGCCCTCCGAGCCCCCGACAAGCAGGACCGGCGCACGCCGGGGCCCGTGCGAGGGAGGCAGGAAGAGTTCCCCGCGCAGCTTGTCGTGGGCCACGGTTAGCTCCTTGCGGTGCACTCCGGGAGTGGCCCATGTGCGGGTGAGCCGTCGCTCCGCGATGGTGCGGCCGCCTGCTTCGACTGCGAGGCGTACCTCGTAGGAGGCCGCCTTCTGCGGGTCGTTCGTGCGGAACCAGCTCTTGTCGGGATCGCTCGCGGCGGGGGTCATGGACCAGAACAGACCCATGCCGTCGGCTCCCCGGTAGGTGCCTGCCTTGGGCTCGGCGTGATCCAGATCCACGATGCCCTTGTCGTCGGCGTCAAAGACGGCGCGCCCCGTCCAGGTCATGCCGTCGGCATCGGTGGCGCGTGCTGTGACGGTGATCTCCTCGCCGGAGGTGAGCCCGCTGATCCGGGTGTGCACTGGTTCGTCCGCCAGGCCGACGGGCTTGTCCAGGTGAAGGACGGCCGCCCGGCTGTGTGCGACGTCCGCGTCGCGGCCCCCGGAGCAGCCTGCGCCGGCCAGCAGGACCAGTGCTAATGCTGCCGCGTAGGCCGGGGTTGGTCTTCTTGCCCTCTGCATGCGCTCAGTGTGATCGTCGGAAGTCTTCGTGGGTAAGGGGAGAAACAAGCCCATGGGGCACCGGAAATCGTTGTCCCGCGACCGGTCCGCTTGGGCACAATGGCTCATATGGCCTCTACAAGCACCTCCGCGCCGACCGTCGGCTTCGACCTCGACATGACGCTCATCGACTCCCGGCCCGGCATCCGTGCCTGCTGGGTGGAACTGTCCGAGCGGACCGGGACGTACGTCGACGCCGACCTGGTGGTCACGCGGCTCGGGCCGCCGCTGGCGGAGGAGATGGCGTACTGGTTCCCGGCGGACCGGGTGCCGGCGATGTCGGATCTCTACCGCGAGCTCTACCCGTCGTACGCCGTCAGCGGCAGCCTGGCGATGCCCGGCGCCCGCGAGGCCATCCACGCCGTGCAGGCGGCCGGCGGGCGGGCCATCGTCGTGACGGCCAAGTGGGAGCCCAACGCCAAGCTGCACATGAAGCACCTGGGCATGGAGCCCGACGCGGTGATCGGCGACCTGTGGGCCGAGCAGAAGGCGGACGCGCTGCGCGAGCACGGCGCGAGCGTGTACGTCGGCGACCATGTCGGCGATGTCCGCGGGGCGCGCAGGGCCGACGCGCTGTCGGTCGCGGTGGCCACCGGGCCGTGCAGCGCGGCGGAACTGACCGAGGCCGGTGCGGACGTGGTGCTCACCGACCTGACGGAGTTCGGGGAGTGGTTTTCGGACTACGACGGCTGCTGACGTCCGGTCCGCGCCTGACGCCTTCCCGCCGCCACCGATTGCAGGACGCCGGCACCGGCCATCAAGAACCCGACGGCCATGAGCATGCTCAATCCGAACATGTATGTCGGAAAAGGCGTCGTTCCGAGCAGGAACGGGGCCACGGTGACCAGAGTGGCCACCGCACCGACGAAGAACACGATGACTCCGGCACGGATCAGTCGGTCACCGGGAGCGGCGGAATTCGTTTGGGTTTTGTCACGCACCGGACCAGGGTAGTTCCCTGCGCGAAGGAACAACCGGGCGACGTCTTGTCACCGGCCTGAAGACCATTAGCCTTGGTACCGGCGGGTCCCGACGACCCGCCCCAGTGCTATCAAGAGCCGTTTCAGAAGCAGTTTTCCGACGAGTACGAGGACGAGGACAGACGTGCCTACCGGCAAGGTCAAGTGGTTCAACAGTGAGAAGGGCTTCGGCTTTCTCTCCCGCGACGACGGCGGCGACGTCTTCGTCCATTCCTCGGTCCTCCCCGCCGGAGTCGAGACGCTGAAGCCCGGGCAGCGGGTGGAGTTCGGAGTGGTCGCCGGGCAGCGGGGTGACCAGGCCCTCTCGGTGGCCATCCTGGACCCGACCCCCTCGGTCGCGGCGGCGACGCGCAAGAAGCCGGACGAACTCGCCTCCATCGTGCAGGATCTGACGACCCTCCTGGAGAACATCACGCCGATGCTGGAGCGCGGCCGTTATCCCGACAAGGCCGCCGGCGGGAAGATCGCCGGTCTGCTGCGAGCGGTCGCCGACCAGCTCGACGTGTAGTGAGCGACATACGGGCCGAGGCGCCGTCCCCCCAGCTGCTGGAGCACATCCGGCGGCAGCGGCGCCACACCCTGGAACTGCTGACCGTCTGCGCCGTGGGTCTGGTCCCGTGGACGGTCCTGCTGGCCTTCACGCTGCCCAGCGGGTACACGGTCCGGCAGTGGCGCACCACCTGGGTCGGCTTCGACGTGCTGCTTCTCCTCGCGATGGCCGCCACGGCCCTGCTCGGCTGGCGCCGCCACCGGGGGGTCGTGGTGGCGGCCGTGTCGACGGGTGCCCTGCTGGTCTGCGACGCGTGGTTCGACGTGTCGCTGGCTCTGGGCACCCCGGAGGTCTGGTGGTCGGTGGCATTGGCGGTGTGCGTGGAACTCCCGCTGGCGGGCTTCCTGATCCACCGGGTCCTGGGAATGTTGAAACTGGCCCAATGGCCGGTCGCCCCGAAGGGCCTCAGATAAACGACAACGCGTCGGGCTTCAAAGCCGGCACAAGACCTTCCGCGGCCGCCCGGGTCAACAGCCCTCGAATCGCCGCATATCCGTCTTCTCCGAGGTCCGCGGTGAACTCGTTGACGTACAGACCAATGTGCTGATCGGCGACCGCGGGGTCCATCTCCTGCGCGTGTTCCATGACATAAGGCCGGGAAACTTCGGGCTCGTCCCAAGCGGCCCGCACGGACGTACGGATGGACTCGGCGAGCAATGACAGCCGTTCCGCGCCCAGCGACCGCTTCGCGATGATCGCGCCGAGCGGAATGGGCAGCCCGGTCGTCGACTCCCAGTGCTCGCCCATGTCCGCGAGCTTGTGCAGACCGTAGTTCTGGTAGGTGAACCGGGCCTCGTGGATCACGAGCCCCGCGTCCACGCGACCGTCCCGCACGGCCGGCATGATCTCGTGGAACGGCAGTACGACGATCTCCCCGACCCCGCCGCTGACGACGTCCGCCGCCCACAGCCGGAACAGCAGATACGCCGTCGACCTCTCGGACGGCACGGCGACGGTACGCCCGGTCAGGTCCACGCCGGCCTCCCGGGTCAGCACCAGCGGCCCGCATCCCCGCCCCAGCGCTCCCCCGCACGGCAGCAGCGCGTACTCGTCGAGGACGTACGGCAGCACGGCGTACGACACCTTCAGCACATCCAACTCACCGCGCTCCGCCATCCCGTTGGTGATGTCGATGTCGGCGAAGGTCACGTCCAGCGCGGGCGCCCCGGGCACCCGGCCGTGCGCGAGGGCGTCGAAGACGAACGTGTCGTTCGGGCAGGGGGAGTAAGCGATCTGCAGCGGCTCAGTCGTCGTCATGGTGGTTCCAACTCTCCAGTACGGGCGTCAGCTTCCCGAACCCCTCCGTGAGGGCCGCGAGCGCGTCGCCGATGCGCCAGGCGGCCCGGTCGCGCGGACCGACCGGGTTGGACACGGCCCGGATCTCCAGCACCGGCACGCCGTGCGCCCCGGCCGCCTCGGCGACCCCGAAGCCCTCCATGGCCTCGGCGAGGGCGGTGGGGTGGCGTTCTCTCAGGGCGGTCGCGCGGGCGGCCGTACCGGTCACCGTGGAGACGGTGAGCACGGCTCCGGCGCGCCCCCCGGTCGCGGCCACCGCGGCCCGTACGAGTGTTCCGGGCGGACGGTGGGTGACGGTGCCGAAGCCCAGCTCGGTCACCGGCACGAACCCGTCGGCGGTCTCGGCCCCGAGGTCGGCCGCGGTGATCTCGTCGGCGACGACGAGGGAGCCGACCGGCGCGTGCGGCAGGAAGCCGCCCGCGATCCCGGCGGAGACCACGAGGCCGTAGGGAGCGCCCTCCAGGGCGGCCCGGGTGAGCGCGGTGGCGGTGCGGGCGGCGGCGAGGGCGGGGCCGACCCCCACGGCGAGGACGTCGACGGCCGGCGCCGGGCCGGGGAACGCACGGGCCACCGCGTCCCGTTCGACCGGGACGGCGGTGGCCACGAGGATGCGCATCGGGATACGGCGGATCAGTAGTCGGAGTTCTCCAGCTTGAAGTTCCACACGCCCTTGAACGCCTTGCTCTGGCCGGAGGACTGCTTGTCCTGCTCGACGATGCTGATGTACAGCGTCTTCTGCGGGGCCTGGCCCTGCTGCTGGGCGAAGAGGTCGACGCCGTCGAAGGAGTAGTAGGTCTTCTTGTACGCGTACGTCATCTGCTGGCCGTTGATCCACAGCGCCCAGCCGGTGTCCGCGACCTTGGGATCGACGCCGACGCGCAGGGTCTCGCTCTGCTTGACCTTGATCGTCTTGACGTCGGACTTCTCCAGGGCGCACTTGGCGGCCTTCGCCTTGCCGAGGTCGTTGCCGTCGTCGTAGCAGACGGCCTCGGAGCTCACCGAGGTCGAACCGACCGTGACGGTGACGCGCGGCGTCGGCTTGTCGCAGGCCGACAGGACGAGCAGTCCGGCGGAAACGAGGCCGGCGGCGGCGACGGCGCGGCGGCGTCGCACAGCGGATTGCAGCGTGGTCATGGCGGAAGGCTATCGGGCGTGCCCTGCGGTCCCTTTATGCGGGGTACGGCGTGCCGTGCGTCGGGGGCCGGGTTAGGCCACTCGCGCCGTGGAGGCGCTGCCGTGCCGGGCCGAGTTGAGCAGCCCCCTCGCGGTGGCCAGCCAGCCCGCGGCGACGACCGCGGCGGCCACCGAGAGGCCGAGGTAGCCGTTGAGCGGCATCACGATGCCGACCGCGCCGCCGAACACCCAGGACACCTGGAGCAGCGTCTCGGAGCGGGCGAAGGCGGAGGTGCGGACCAGTTCGGGCACGTCCCGCTGGATCAGCGCGTCCAGGGACAGCTTGGACAGGGCCTGCGAGAACCCGGCGACCGCCGTCAGACACGCCACCAGGAACGCCCCGAAGAAGATCGCCGCCGTGATCGCCGCGCCCAGCACGATGGCCACCACGGTCAGGATGATGATCTCCGGCGCTCTCGACCTGAGCCAGGCACCGACGGCCGTGCCGAGCGCATTGCCCACGCCTGCGGACACGGCCACCAGGCCCAGGGAGACCGCCGCGCTCTCGCCGGTCAGGGGGTGCTCGCGCAGCAGGAAGGCGAGGAAGAAGGTGAGGAAGCCGGAGAGCCAGCGCAGGGCGGCGTTCGCGCCGAGGGCGTGGGTGACGGCGGTGCCGACCGTGCGCAGCCCGGGCCGCTTGACCTCCTTGCGGTGCGGTCCGTGCAGGTGCTCCTCGTCGGCGGCGAGCAGTGCCACGTCCTCGCCCTTGGCCGAGTCGACCTTCGGCGGCAGCGAGAAGGACAGGAACATACCGGCGATGAAGATCACGAAGGCGCCGTAGAGCGGCCAGCGCGGTCCGATGGCCTGGAGCCCGGCGCCGATGGGAGCCGCGATGCCGGTGGCGAGGAGGCCGCCGAGGGTGACGCGGGAGTTGGCCTTGACGAGGGAGAAGCGGGGCGGGAGCAGACGGGGCACGACCGCGCTTCTGACGACGCCGTACGCCTTGGAGGCCACCAGGACGCCCAGAGCCGCCGGATACAGCTCCAGGCTGCCCGTGGCGACCGCCCCGGCGATGATCAGCGCGAGCATCGCCCGGGCGAGCATCGCGCCCGCCATGGCGGCGCGGCGGCCGTGCGGGAGGCGGTCCAGGAGCGGGCCGATCACGGGCGCGAGGATCGTGAAGGGCGCCATGGTGATCGCGAGGTACAGCGCGACGCGCCCACGGGCCTCGTCGGTCGGCACCGAGAAGAACACCGTCGAGGCGAGGGCGACGGTGATCATCACGTCCCCCGCGCCGTTGACGGCGTGCAGTTCGATCAGCTTGCCGAGGCCGGACTCGCCCGCCCCGTGCGCATGGGTCGCCTTGCGGATGCCGCGGGCCGTACCGGTGAACGGGAAGTGCAGGGCACGGCCGACAGCGCGCACGGACCCTGTCATCCGGCCCGTACCGCCACCGATCCCGGTGGCTCCCTGGTGTGTCCTCGAGGCTGCCACCCCGTCATAGTGCCCCGAGAAAGCTGTGAGTAGTGCGGTTACCGCGCGTATGAACGCATATGAAGTGTCACCGCGGGCCTACTGGAGGCCCACCGGAGGCAACGAACCATCACGTCGGTGTAGGCCGAGCGGCGACGAACAGGTAGCGTGCGTAGCGCGCCGTGGCGAACGTTCTCGGCCGCGCGCCTCTCCGGCATCCCGCAGAATGGATGGGAGCAGGTGCGCCCGAGCGCGATCGGGCGCGGACGTCGACGCGGTCCTCCGGTCCGCTCCGTCCGCACCCACCGCCTTCAGGCCGGCGCACCCGAGTGACGGCGTAGGAGAGAAGCGATACCTGTGAGCGCAGCGACAACGCGAAGCCGCACCCCCGACCGCCTGTGCGCCGAGGCCGTCGACCTCGCCCGCGCCGCCGCCGAGGAGGCCGCCGCCCCCGGTGTGGTGGGCGAGCACTCGGGCCTGGTCTCCGAGGGAGACCGTGTCGTCACGCACTTCTTCGAGTGCAAGGAGCTCGGGTACCGGGGCTGGCGCTGGGCCGTGACGGTGGCGCGCGCCTCCCGGGCGAAGCTGGTGACGCTGGACGAGGTCGTCCTGCTGCCCGGCCCGGACGCGCTGCTCGCGCCGGAGTGGGTGCCGTGGAGCGAACGCCTGCGGCCCGGCGACATGGGCCCCGGCGATCTCCTGCCCACCGACGCCGAGGACCTGCGCCTGGAGCCCGGCTACACCGGGGAGGACGAGCCGCTGCCGAGCGCGCCCGTCTCCGAGGAGATGGCCGAGCTGGTCGAGGCGGAGGACGCGGAGCTCACGGCGGGCACCGTCTCGAACCTCCCGGTGGCCCCGACCCGCGGCTCGATCGCCGCGGTCGCCGAGGAACTGGGCATGCGCCGGGCCCGGGTCCTGTCCCGCTACGGCCTCCATGTCGCCGCCGACCGCTGGGAGGAGTCCTTCGGCGCGAAGACGCCGATGGCCCAGGCAGCCCCGGCGCCCTGCGTCAGCTGCGGCTTCCTGGTCCCGCTGGGCGGCTCGCTGGGCCAGGCGTTCGGCCTGTGCGCCAACGAGTTCGCCCCCGCGGACGGCCGCGTGGTCTCCCTGTCCTACGGCTGCGGGGGCCACTCCGAAGCGGCCGTCATGCCCAAGCCCCCGCAGCCGCCCCCGCCGGTGATCGACGAGACCCGAGTGGACCCGTTCCCGCTGCGCCCGGCACCGGACTCCGGGTCGGTGCCTGTCCTCGCGGACGAGGACGCGGCGGAGCTGGGTCACTCGTAGGGCGGGCGCCCCCTCAGGGGCGCTGCATCACCCGGTCCACCACCCCCTGGGCGGTCACGTGCTGCCACTGGTCGTACGACGTCCCCCCGGACCTGACCCGCTCCCGCAGCCCGAGGTACTGGTACGACTTCGCGTCGAACAGCAGCACCCGCCCGCCGGACGCCCACGGGGTACCGGCCGGGCCCACGTACCGGACGCCGATGGCCTGGTGCCCGTCGACCTCGGTCCGGCCCGGCAGCACCTTGACGCCGGGGACGGCGGCGAGCGCCTCGAACGCCGCGGAGCGCAGCCCCTTCGGCAGCACGGGATGGCGCAGCAGGCCGGAGATGAAGTACTGGACCATCGGCCACTCGTCGGCCTTCGTCGGTCGGCCGTACTCCGGCTTCGCACCCATGTCGCGCAGGGTGATCGTCAGCCTGCCCGGCTCGACGGGCAGTTTCTCCAGCTCCGCCCACCTGCGCGGCGGCCAGCTGCTCTCCCCGGGACGGGCCACCGGCACCCACTGGGTGTGGCCCAGCTCGCTGACGTAGGACTTCTTGGAGCCGTCGACCGAACTCCAGCTCTCGTCGACGTACGTCTTCGACGGGCCGCCCGAGACCGGCGTCCGCTCGATGACCTCCTTGGTGTAGACGAACTGGTCGTCGCGCGGGGCGAGCGGCTTCTCCGACCGCAGTGTCTGGGCCGCCGCGCCCCGCAGCACGGTGGTCGCGCTCACCGTCCGGGTGCGGGGCGCGTGCTCCCCGGTGTTCTGGGCGACCACCACGGTCGCGGTGACCGCGGCCGCGGCGGTGCAGGCCACGGCGATCCGCAGCAGCGGACGGCGGCCCACGACGGCGGGTGCGGCAGCAGGGGCCTGCATCGCCTGGTGCAGGCGGAAGCGGGCGCGGGCGCGGGCGGTGTCCGTGAGAGGGGGCGCGTCCGCGTCCCACTCCCTCAAAAGCTCGATCTCATTCATCGTCGGATTCCTCTCGGAGAGCGGTCGGATCGGATCCGCCCAATGCCTCACGAAGTTTTCTGCGAGCCCTGTGCAGCCTCGACCGGACCGTCCCCACCGGTACGCCGAGGGCGGCCGCGACCTCCTCGTAGCCGAGGTCGGCCCAGGCGACCAGCAGCAGCACGTCCCGGTGCCGGGCGGGCAACCGGGCGAGGGCACCGGCGAGTTCGCCGCTCACCGCCTGTGCGGTGACCCGCGCCGCCACCCGGTCCGCGACCGTCTCCTCGGCCTGTCCGCCGGGGGTGGCCGAGGGCAGCCGGCCGAGTGTCCTCAGCCGCCGGGCCTCGGCGCGCCGGTGGCGGCCGATGAGGTTGGTCGCGATGCCGAACAGCCAGGGGCGGGCGTCGGAGGCCTCCGTGCGGTACCGGAAGCGCTGCTGGAACGCGGTGGTGAAGGTCTCCGCCATCACGTCCTCGGCGGCTTCCGTACCGAGCCGGCGGGCCGCGTAACGGTGCACCGAGTCGGCGTGTCGGTCGAAGAGCACGGCGAACGCCTCGGGCTCGTCCCACGACCGTTCGATCACCGAGGCGTCGCTGTCCTGCCCCATTCTGACGCCCGGTTCGACGGTCATCGGGGCTCCTTTCGTCGCTGTAGCGCTGTGAAGCTCGGGCTTTCACCCGTACTTCGCCGCTCGCGGCAATCGGGTTCCCCACGGTGACCCGACCCGGGGCCGCAGGGGCGGAGTTTCCCTCTCCGCTCGTCGCGGTACCTTCATCGTCACGCCGACGAGGAGAGTGTGAACGTGAGCAAGTTCGTGCGGCCCGCAGCCGAGGGTGCCGACCCGTTCGGGACCGCCCGCCTCAGGCGAGGCGTGCTGGACGCCTGGGCCACCAGCCCCGCCCGGTTCCGGGAGGACGCCAACGCCGAGGAGGACCTCGTCCTCGGCGGCTACCGGGACCGGCTCGTCGTCGAACTCGCGCAGAACGCGGCCGACGCGGCGGCCAGGGCGGGCGTGGCGGGAAGGCTGCGGCTCACCCTCCGCGAAGGCGTCCTGTTCGCCGCCAACACCGGCGCCCCGCTGGACGCGGCCGGTGTCGAGTCTCTCTCCACGCTGCGCGCCTCCGCCAAGCGCGACAACGCGGACGGCTCGATCGGCCGCTTCGGCGTCGGCTTCGCCGCCGTGCTCGCCGTCACCGACGAGCCCGCCGTCGTCGGCCGCCACGGCGGGGTCCGCTGGTCCCTCGCCGAGGCCCGCGACCACGCCGCCGACACTGCCCGCCACAGCCCGGGCCTCGGCGACGAGATCCGCCGCCGCGACGGCCATGTCCCGCTGCTGCGGCTCCCGTTCGCCGCCGAGGGCAGCGCGCCCGACCCGTACGACACCGTCGTCATCCTCCCGCTGCGCGACACCGCCGCCGCCGACCTCGCCGAGCGGCTCCTCGACGCCGTCGACGACGCCCTCCTCCTCGCCCTCCCCGGGCTCGAGGAGGTCGTGATCGAGACGGACACGATCCGCACGATCAGCCGCCGCACCGAGGACGGCCTCACCGTCGTGGAGGACTCGCGAGACGGTACGACCCGGTGGCGTACGGCGTCCGCGCACGGGCCGCTCACCCCCGAACTCCTAGCCGGCCGGCCCGTCGAGGAGCGGCTGCGGCCGCACTGGTCGCTCACCTGGGCCGTGCCCGCCGACACTGACGGCACCCCCGCCCACCCCCGCACCAGCCCCGTCGTGCACGCCCCGACGCCCAGCGACGAACCGCTCGGCGTGCCCGCGCTGCTCATCGCGTCGTTCCCGCTGGACACCACCCGCCGGCACGCGGCGCCCGGCGCGCTCACCGACTTCCTCGTGCAGCGCGCGGCGGACGTGTACGCCGAACTCCTCGCCGGCTGGCGTCCGGTGAGCGAGGGGATCATCGCGCTGGTGCCCGGCCCGCTGGGCAAGGGCGAGCTGGACGGGGCGCTGCGGCAGGCGATCCTGGACCGCCTCCCGCGCACTGCGTTTCTCCCGCCCGCACTTGAGCCGGGCGACGACTCGGAACTGCCCGAGGCCCTGCGCCCCCGTGAGGCCGAGGTCGTCGAGGGCGCGGGCGCCGACACGGTACGGGTGCTCGCCGAGGTGCTGCCCACGCTGCTGCCCGCCGGTCTCGAACGGCGCGTGGAGCTGCGGACGCTGGGTGTCGCCAGGGTCCCGCTGACCGAGGCCGTCGACCGGCTCGCGGGCCTGGAGAAGGAACCGGAGTGGTGGCAGCGGCTCTACGACAGTCTCGCGGGCGTCGACCCCGACCGGCTGTCCGGGCTTCCGGTACCGCTCGCCGACGGGCGTACGACCGTGGGGCCCCGGCAGGTGCTGCTGCCCACCTCGGACGGGCCCGCGATCGACGCCGAGATCCTGGCCCGGCTCGGCCTCAAGGTCGCCCACCCGGACGCCGCCCATCCGCTCCTGGAGAAGCTGGGCGCGCTGCCCGCGACGCCGCGCGCGGTGCTCACCACGCCCCAGGTACGGGCCGCCGTGGCCGCCTCCCTGGACGACGACGGGGGCCTGAGCTGGGAGGAGGACACCCCGGACGCCGAGGAGTTGGCCGACACCGTCCTCGCGCTCGTCCGGGACGCGGGTCTGGAGCCCGGCGACGAGCCGTGGCTGGGCGCGCTCGCCCTGCCCGACGAGGAGGGGGAACTGGTCCCCGCCGGTGAACTCGTCCTCCCCGGCAGCCCGTTCGCGCAGGTCATGCGCGAGGACGAACTCGCCTACGTGGATGCCGAGCTGGCCGGGAAGTGGGGCGAACAGCCCCTGGCCGCCTGCGGGGTGCTCGCCGACTTCGCCCTGGTCCGGGCCACGGACGTGGTCCTCGACCCCGACGAACTGGAGCCGCGCGAGGGCGACTTCGCGCAGCCGGACGACGCCGGACTCCTCGACGCCGTGGACGTGTGGTGCGAGGACATCCTCGACCGCTTCCCGGACACACCGGTACCGCCGGTCGCCACCGAACTGGTCGCCGTACGCGATCTCGACCTGGTCGACGAGGACAAGTGGCCCCAGGCCCTCGCCCTGCTCGCCCGGCCCCCGCTGAGGGACGCCCTCACCCAGCAGGTCCGCATCCTCCTGCCGGACGGCACACACGAGGTCGTACGGCCGTACACCGCCTGGTGGTTGCGCGGGAACCCGGTGCTCGACGGCCGCCGCCCCGCCGGCCTGCTGGCGGCCGGGGGAGACCCCCTGCTCCGCGGCCTGTACGACGAGGCGGACGCGACCGGGTTCGACGACGAGCAGGTCCTGCGGGCGCTGGGCGTACGGACGTCGGTGGCCGCGCTGCTGGAGGAGCCGGGGGGCGCCGCCGAGCTCCTCGACCGGCTGGCCGACCCGGAGCGGCCGGTGTCGTCCGGCCAACTGCACGCCCTCTACAGCGCGTTGGCCGACCTGGACCCCGAACAGGTCACCCTGCCCGACGAGCTGCGGGCCGTCACCGACGGCCGGGTCGAGGTCGTGGACGCGGCCGACGCGGTGGTCGTCGACTCGCCCGACCTGCTCCCCTTCACACAGGGCGTACCCCTTCTCCCCGTCCGGCCTTCGCGGGCGGGGGAGTTGGCCGAACTCTTCCAGGTCCGCCGCCTGAGCGAGTCGGTGACGGGTTCGGTGGACTCCGAGGGCACGGAGCACGAGGTCCCGGAGTCGGTACGGATCCTGCTGGGCTCGGGCACCCCGTCCTCCTACGTCGAACACGAGGAACTGGTCGTCGACGGCGTGGAGATCGACTGGCGCCTCACCAACGACGGTGTCCTGCACGCGGCCACCCTGGAGGGCGTGGCCGCGGGCCTCGCCTGGGCGGCCCGTCAGTGGCCCCGGCGCTTCGAGGTGGCGGCGCTCCTGGAGGACCCGACCCGCACGGAGGAACTGGCGCGGGACCGCTGGTTCGACTGAGCGGCTCAGTCGGCGTGGGGGTCGAGGAAGTAGTCGTAGTTCTCCACGTCGAGCGTGATGCCGGTCAACTGCCGGACGCGCTCGGCGTGTTCCTCGGTCAGCGGCACATCGCCGACGATCTCGGCGGGAGCGATCCCCACGAGATCCGCGAGGACGTCCACGCCGACCGCGGTGACATCGACGGACGAGTCGAGGAACTCGCCGTCCTTCGGGAAACGGGAGACGGAGACTCTCATGCGGAAGGGTCCCACCCCGGCTCCAGGAAGTACTCGTAGTTCTCCAGGTCGAGCGTGATGCCGGTCAACTCCCGGACTTGTTCGGTGTGTTCCCGGGTCAGGGGATAGACGTTGACCAGCTGTTCCAGCGGGGTCGCCAGGAGGTCCGCCCAGGCCTGACCGCCGGCCGCGGTGACGTCGACGGTCGAGTCGAGGGAATCGCCGTCCTTCGGGTAGCGGGAGAGGGTGTAGAAGATGCTCACACAAAACTCTTACCAGTCGTGCAACCTTTCGCCCCACTCGTTTATCTGATCAGACGAGTCACACAGACTCACTGATCTCACGTGGGGAACACATGCGTATTCGTGCCACCGTGGCCGCCGTCTCCGGCGCCCTGGCTCTCTCCGCCCTCGCCGTGCCGGCCTCGCAGGCCGCCGACGGAGGTTTCGACAAGACCACCGCCGCCGAGCGCTTCGGTGTCTCCCGTGCGGCGATGAGCACCGCCGCCGCGGCCGACGAGGAGCTGCCGGTCGTCTCCAAGGTGACGATCAACGGTGCCAAGGACGTCGTCGTCGGAACGACGGCCGCCAAGAAGTTCACCGTGTCCCTGACCGCCAGCCACTCCGCCGGCATCCTGGACGCCTACATCGACCTGTGGCACGGCAAGGACCTCGACCACATCGACGGCCTGCTCCCGCCGAACGAGGAGGTCGCCTCCTGCACCGCGGTCAACGCCACGACCTCGACCTGCAAGCTCACCGTCACGGCCGTCCCGGGCAGCGACCTGTACATGAACTCGCTGGCCGGCACCTGGCACGTCACCGCGGGTGTTCTCGCCAACGACGAGGCCGGCAGCATCTACTGGAACGACTTCTACGGCACCCACAGGGTCCAGCGCCTCTCCAAGCTCACGGTCAACGCCTCCCCCGAGCCGGTGAAGAAGGGCAAGACCATCACCGTCACCGGCAAGCTGACGCGCGCCAACTGGGAGACCCGCACCTACGCCGGTTACTCGACCCAGCCGGCGAAGCTGCAGTTCCGGAAGAAGGACTCCAACACCTACACCACCGTCAAGACCGTCAAGACCAACACCAAGGGCGATCTGAAGACCACGGTCAAGGCCACGGTCGACGGCTTCTTCCGCTGGAGCTTCGCGGGCACCTCCACCACCCCGGCGGTCAACGCCGCGGGTGACTTCGTCGACGTCAAGTAGGTCGAAGAGAAGTAAAGCGTTGCGCATGTGCGGTCAAAATAATGCCCCACCCGTACAACCAGTCCCCTGAGTCACGGATCTACGCAGTGAGTCAGCAGACTCCGAGATCCTTCTCTCCTCATGGGGAACGCACATGCGCATACGCGCCCTCGTCCTCGTCGCCTCCGGCGCCGTGGCACTCTCCGCCCTCGCCGTGCCGTCCGCCTCGGCCGCCACGGGCGGGCCCGCCGTCACCTTCTCCAACCTGAAGGTCAACAGCGGCAAGAACATCGTGGTCGGATCGACGACGACGGTCACGGTCTCGGCGACCTACACCGTGACCAAGCCCGCGAACCTGAGCGCGAGTTCCTTCCAGACCGGGCCCGTCCTGTACCGCGGTGCCACGCTCAGCGAGAACTCCGACGACATGCTCCTCGGTGACGACGCGGGCACCTGCACGGCATCCTCCTCGACGGTGCTGAAGTGCTCCGCGAAGATTCAGTTCCGCCCGAAGGGCACCGACGAGACCGGCGACCTGATCAGCACCGAGGCGGGCACCTGGAAGCTCGGCGCCCTCGCGGTCAACGCCGACGACGGCCTCACCTGGCAGGGCGACCTCGGCACCACCCACCTCCAGCGCAAGGCCACCCTCACCACCGACGCCTCCCCGGAGCCGGTGAAGAAGGGCAAGACCATCACCGTCACGGGCAAGCTCGCCCGCGCGAACTGGGACACCAACACGTACGCGGGCTACTCGACGCAGCCGGTGAAGCTCCAGTTCCGCAAGAAGGGCAGCAGCACCTACACGACCATCAAGACCATCAAGACGACGTCCACGGGCGCTCTGAAGACGACGACCACGGCGACGGCCGACGGCTACTACCGCTACAGCTTCGCCGGCACGACGACGACGTCGTCCGTGAGCGCGGCGGGCGACTTCGTCGACGTCCAGTAGTCCATGCCCTTAGGGGCGCGGGGCGGAGTCGACAGGGGCTCCGCCCCGCGGGCGCGACCGGTCGAGACGGCGCCGCACTCGATACACGGCGGCTCCTTCTCGGCTGAAGCCGGCGCTAAGCGGAACCGCGGCGGTCGATCCACCTCCACAGGAGTTCCAGGACGGCCGCCGCCACCACCGAGATGCCGACGGCCATCCACGGCATCGTCACGCCGACCAGCTTCAGCGCGAAGAAGTCCTGCAGCCAAGGCACCGCGAGGACCAGCACGAACCCGAGGCCCATCGCCGCGACCAGCGCGAGACGCCACCAGGTGTACGGGCGGGCGATGATCGCCAGCACCCACATCGAGATCAGGAACAGGGTCAGGGTCGCCGCGCTGGTCTCCGCGTCCAACGACCCCGCACCCGTGTAGTGGTGACGTGCGATCAGATACGTGACGAAGGTCGCGACCGCCGCCACCACCCCGCCCGGGATCGAGTACCGCATCACCCGCCGCACGAAGTGCGGTCGCGCGCGTTCCGTGTTGGGCGCGAGGGCCAGGAAGAAGGCCGGGACGCCGATCGTCAGCGTCGACAGCAGGGTCAGGTGCCGTGGCAGGAAGGGGTATTCGACCTGCCAGCACACCACGAGGACGGCCAGCAGCACCGAGTAGACGGTCTTCACCAGGAACAGCGTCGCGACCCGGGTGATGTTGCCGATGACCCGTCGCCCCTCGGCGACGACGGACGGCAGCGCCGCGAAGCTGTTGTCGAGCAGCACGATCTGCGCGACCGCCCGCGTGGCCTCGGACCCGGAGCCCATCGCGACCCCGATGTCGGCGTCCTTCAGGGCGAGCACGTCGTTGACCCCGTCGCCGGTCATCGCGACCGTGTGCCCGCGCGACTGCAGGGCTCCCACCATGTCCCGCTTCTGCTGCGGGGTGACCCGCCCGAACACCGTGCCCTCGTCGAGCGCCTTCGCCATCCCGTCCGGGTCGGCGGGCAGCTCACGCGCGTCCACCGTGCTGCCGTTCAGCCCCAGCTTGGCCGCCACCGCCCCGACCGACACCGCGTTGTCCCCGGAGATGACCTTGGCGCGGACGTCCTGTTCGGCGAAGTACCGCAAGGTGTCGGCCGCGTCGGGGCGCAGCCGCTGTTCGAGTACGAGGAGGGCGGTCGGCCGTGCTCCCCGGGCGACCTCGGGATCGTCGAGTTCACGGGAGGCGTGGGCCAGCAGCAGCACCCTGAGGCCCTGCTCGTTGAGCCGCCCGGTCTCGGCGAGGGCGGGGTCGTCGGGGGCCAGGAGCACGTCCGGCGCCCCCAGCAGCCAGGTACTGGACTGGCCGTCGCCCTCGCTGAAGGTGGCCCCGCTGTACTTGCGGGCGGAGGAGAAGGGGAGCGACTCGGTGCAGCGCCATTCCTCGACGTCCGGGTAGGCGTCGATGATCGCCTGGAGGGAGGCGTTCGGCCGCGGGTCCGACTCGCCGAGGGCGCCCAGGACCTTGCGTACGTACGACTCGTCGGCGCCCTGCAGCGGCCTGAGCCCGGTGACGTCCATGCCGCCCTCGGTGAGCGTGCCGGTCTTGTCGAGGGCGACCGTGTCGACGCGGGCGAGGCCCTCGATGGCCGGGAGTTCCTGGACGAGGGCCTGTTTCCGGCCAAGCCGGATGACACCGATGGCGAAGGCGACCGAGGTCAGGAGGACGAGCCCTTCCGGGACCATGGGCACGATTCCGCCGACCGTCCGGGCGATGGAGTCCTTCAGGTCGTTGTCCTTCACGAACAGCTGGCTGACGACCAGGCCGATCGCGGTCGGGACCATCATCCACGTCACGTACTTGAGGATCGTGGAGATGCCGGAGCGCAGTTCGGAGTGGACCAGGGTGAACCGGGATGCCTCCTCGGCGAGTTGGGCGGCGTAGGCCTCGCGGCCCACCTTGGTCGCCCTGAAGGCGCCGCCGCCGGCGACCACGAAGCTCCCGGACATCACCTGGTCGCCGGGCCGCTTCACCACCGGGTCGGCCTCGCCGGTCAGCAGGGACTCGTCGATCTCCAGGCTGTCGGCCTCCACGACCACCCCGTCGACCACGGCCTTGTCGCCGGGCCCGATCTCGAGGAGGTCGTCGAGGACGATCTCCGAGGTGCTGACCGCGGTCGCGGTCCCGTCCCGCCGTACGGTCGGCCGGGCCTCGCCGATCACCGCGAGCGAGTCCAGGGTCTTCTTCGCCCGCCACTCCTGGATGATGCCGATCCCGGTGTTGGCGAGGATGACGTACCCGAACAGGCTGTCCTGGAACGGCGCGACGAACAGCATGACCAGCCAGAGCACACCGATGATCGCGTTGAACCGGGTGACGACGTTCGCCCGGACGATCTCCGCCAGGGTCCGGCTGCTGCGCACCGGAACGTCGTTGACCTGGCCCCGCGTCACCCGCTCGGCGACCTCGGCGGCGGTCAGCCCGGTCACCGCCGGGGGCCGGGCCGTTGTGCGGTCGAGTTCGGCGCCCGCGTCGGTGTGCGTCATGCATTCGACGGTACGTGCGGTTATGCGGCTTCACCCGCCGAGTGACCGGAAGTTCCGACCTGGGGAGGAGACGGGAACGGGCGAGTGATGCCGTGGTACTAGGGGGTGCTCGTCACTCGGCAGCAGGGGCGGCCGCGGAGTCCGGGCCGGCCGCCTTCCTGATCGCCGCGTCGCGCTTGCGGACGTACCAGGTGCCGTACAGCCCGAGCACGCCCCCGGCCAGGCAGGTCCACAGCCACCAGGTGTGGTCGTGGTCCGCGAACCAGCCATAGAAGGGCAGCTGCACGAGGAAGAGCACGAACCAGAGGATCGTGCCCCCGGTGACGGTGGCGACCACGGGGCCCTCCAGGGGCTCCGGAGCCTCGTGCTTGATGGGTCCCGAAAAAAAGCCGGCCATGGGTGACAGCTTACGAGGCGATCACATCTACGCGCGGAGATGGCTCCACCGGCCTTATACGTTCATACTGAAACAGTTTGTGTCTGTCCACTTCTGCTCGTAGGAACATCCAATGCCGACCGCCCTCGACCGCTACTTCAAGATCTCCGAGAGAGGCAGCAGCCTGCCTCGGGAGATCCGGGGCGGCTTCGCCACGTTCTTCGCGATGGCCTACATCATCGTGCTGAACCCGATCATCCTCGGCAGCGCCAAGGACATGTACGGCCATCACCTGGACAACGGCCAGCTGGTCACCGCGACCGCCGTCACCGCGGCCTTCACCACCCTCCTCATGGGCGTGGTCGGCAACGTCCCGATCGCGCTGGCGGCCGGCCTCGGAGTGAACTCGGTCGTCGCGCTCCAGCTCGCGCCCCGGATGTCCTGGCCGGACGCGATGGGCATGGTGGTCCTGGCGGGCTTCATCGTGATGCTGCTGGTCGCCACCGGCCTGCGCGAGCGCGTGATGAACGCGGTGCCCTTCGGCCTGCGCAAGGCGATCTCCATCGGTATCGGCCTGTTCATCATGCTGATCGGGCTCGTGGACTCCGGCTTCGTCTCCCGCATCCCGGATGTCGCCCAGACCACCGTCCCGCTCCAGCTCGGCGGCGACGGCCACCTCAACGGCTGGCCTGTCCTCGTCTTCATCCTGGGCACCCTGCTCACCCTCGCGCTCATCGTCCGCAAGGTCTCCGGCGCGATCCTGATCTCGATCGTCACGATGACCGTCGTGGCGATGATCATCGAGGCCGTCGCCAAGGTCCCGTCCTGGGGACTCACGGCCCCGAAGTGGCCCGGCAACCCGGTCGCCACCCCCGACTTCGGCCTGCTCGGCAAGGTCAGCCTCTTCGGCGGCTTCGGCAAGGTCGGCGTGCTGACCGGCATCCTCTTCGTCTTCACGGTCCTGTTGTCGTGCTTCTTCGACGCGATGGGCACGATCATGGGCGTCTCCGACGAGGCCAAGCTCACCGACGCGCAGGGTCAGATGCCCGGCATCAACAAGGTCCTCTTCGTGGACGGCCTCGCGGTCGCCGCGGGCGGCGCCAGCTCCTCGTCCGCCACCACGGCCTTCGTGGAGTCCACGGCCGGCGTCGGTGAGGGCGCCCGCACCGGCTTCGCGAACGTGGTGACCGGCGGCCTCTTCACCGTGGCCCTCTTCCTGACGCCCGTCGCCACGATGGTCCCGTCGCAGGCCGCGACCCCCGCGCTGCTCGCGGTGGGCTTCATGATCCTCGCCAACTCGGTCACGGACATCGACTGGGCCGACTGGACCATCGCCATCCCGGCCTTCATCACGATGGTGATGATGCCGTTCACCTACTCCATCACCAACGGCATCGGCATGGGCTTCATCACGTTCGTGGTGCTGCGCCTGGCGGCCGGACGGGGCCGGGAGGTCCCGGTTCCGATGTACGTCGTGGCCGCGGTGTTCGGCTTCTACTACCTGATGCCGGCGCTGGGTCTCACGTGACCCGCTCTCACGTCACCCCGTAGAACTTCTCGGTCTCGTCGACGGCGCTCTGGAACCGCTCGTCGAAGTCGTCCCGGATGAGCGTTCGGATCACATAGTCCTGGACGCTCATCCCCCTTTTGGCCGCATGGTCGCGGAGCCGCTCGAGCAGCTCCCCGTCTATCCGCAGGCTGAGCACGCTGGTCCCCATGGAGACGAGGGTCGCCGCCCGCGGTGAGCGGCGTTCACGTTCCGCCGCCGACTCACTCGTATGGGTGAAGATCGGGTTTCAGTGGCCGGAGTCACGGGAATCCCCGTGCGCGCCAGCTTGTTTAGCGAGAGTAATGAGTTACGCTAAAGAGATGCCGGACCTAACCCATGGCGACGACGCTGCCGCCGTGAACTCCCTGCGATCAGCCGTGATGCGACTGTCCCGTCGGCTCAAGCACCAGCGGGTCGACGAGTTGCTCAGCCCCACCGAGATGTCGGTGCTGGGCACCCTCTCCCTCTGCGGCAAGGCCACCCCGGGTGAACTCGCCCGCAAGGAGCACGTCCAGCCGCCGTCGATGACCCGCATCGTGGCGCTCCTCGAGGCCAAGGGACTCGTCCGGCTGGAGCCGCACCCCGAGGACCGGCGCCAGAAGGTCGTCACGAAGACCGAGCAGGCCGAGACCATGCTCGCCGAGTCCCGCGCCAAGCGGAACGCCTTCCTGGCCACCCTGGTCGACGGCCTCGACGAGGACGAGTGGGCGAAACTGCGCGCCGCCGCCCCCGTGCTGGAGAAACTCGCACACCTGTAAGCCACGAAGAGGAGGCGAACGCACTTTGAGTACGGGACCCGGAGCACACTCCGCCCCCGCACCGATCCCTTCTACCGCTGCGCCCCGCACGTCATCCATGTTCAGCTCGCTGAAGGTCAGGAACTACCGCCTGTTCTTCCTCGGCCAGGTCGTCTCGAACATCGGCACCTGGATGCAACGCATCGCCCAGGACTGGCTGGTGCTCAGCCTCACCGGCTCCGCCACCGCCGTCGGCGTCACGACGGCCCTGCAGTTCCTGCCGATGCTGCTCTTCGGCCTCTACGGCGGTGTCCTCGTCGACCGGCTGTCCAAGCGCCGCGCGCTGCTGTTCACCCAGTCCGCGATGGGCATCACCGGCCTCGCGCTCGCCGTCCTCACCCTGACCGGCCACGTCCAGGTCTGGCACGTCTACCTCGCCGCCTTCGCCGCAGGTCTCGCGACCGTCGTCGACAACCCGGCCCGCCAGTCCTTCGTCTCCGAGATGGTTGGCCCCGACCAGCTGCAGAACGCGGTCAGCCTGAACTCCGCGAACTTCCAGTCGGCCCGCCTGATCGGCCCCGCCGTCGCGGGCGTCATGATCACCGGCGTGGGCACGGGCTGGGCGTTCCTCGCCAACGGCCTCTCCTTCGTCGCCCCGCTCGTCGGCCTGCTGATGATGCGGGCACGTGAGCTGCACGTCGTCGAACGCGCCCCGCGCGGCAAGGGCCAGCTGCGGGAGGGCCTGCGGTACGTGGCCGGGCGGCCGGAGCTGATCTGGACCATCGTCCTGGTCGGGTTCGTGTCCACCTTCGGCTTCAACTTCCCCGTCTACCTGTCCGCCTTCGCCGACGACGTCTTCCACGCGGGCGCGGGCTCCTACAGCCTCTTCAACACGGTGATGGCGGTCGGCTCCCTGGCCGGCGCCCTGCTCGCGGCCCGGCGCGGCACCGCCAAGATGCGGGTCCTCGTCGTGGGCGCGGTGGCCTTCGGCACGCTGGAGATCGTGGCCGCGATCGCCCCCTCGCTGTGGCTGTTCGCCCTGCTCATGGCCCCGATCGGGATGTTCGGCATGACGGTCAACGTCACGGCGAACACCAGCGTCCAGATGGGCACCGACCCGGCCATGCGGGGCCGCGTGATGGCCCTGTACATGATGGTGTTCATGGGCGGCTCCCCGATCGGCGCGCCGATCGCCGGCTGGATCACCGACGCGTACGGCGTCCGCGCCGGCCTCGCGGTGGGCGGTGCGATCGCCGCGGTGGCGGCCGTGACGATCGGCCTGGTCCTGGCCCGTGTCGGCAACCTGCGGCTGTCGGTCGGCTGGAACCGCGGCCACCCGCACGTCCGGTTCGTGCCGCGCGAGACGCGGGAGCGGCTGGCCGCGGCGGCGTGAGCGCCACGGCTAGGGCCGTACGCGCATGGCCAGCACCTGGCCCGGCCAGTCGTTGTTCGCCCCGGCGGTGTACGTGTCCGTCGGGGTGAAGCCGTTGGCCTCGTAGTAGGCGACCAGCTTGCGGTCGTCGCCCGCGTAGCAGTCCACCCGCAGCAGGGCGACGCCCGCGCGCCGGGTCTCCTCGGCGGCGTGCGCGAGGAGGGCGCTGCCGACGCCGTGGCCCTTGAAGCGGCGGTCTGAAGCGAGCCAGTGGATGTACCGCTCGGGCTCGCCGGGCGACGGGAGATGGGCCAGGTAGGCGCCGGGCGCGTCGGTGATCGTCAGGGTCGCGGCCGGTACGCCGTCGGCCTCGGCGACGAACACCCTGCCCTCGTCGATGTACCGGGCGACGGACTCCACGGTCCTCGGGCTCCCCGACAGCGGCTTCGTCCCCCACTGGCCCGGACGGCCCTGCGCGACCAGCCACTCCACACAGCTGTCGAGCATGCCGAGGATCACGGGTATGTCGTCGGGGCCGCCGTCCCTGATGCTGATCTCCATGCCCTCATGGTGACAGGCTGACTCCCATGAGACTCTTCGCCGCGGTGCTGCCCCCGCAGGAAGTCACCGAGGAACTGGCCGCCGTGGTCGCCGAGTTGAGGAAGCTGCCCGGCGCGGAGGGGCTGCGCTGGACCGGTGTCCCGGGGTGGCACTTCACGCTCGCGTTCTACGGCGAGGTCGACGACGACGTCGTACCGGAGCTGTCGGAGCGGCTGGAGCGGGCGGCTCGGCGGACCCCTTGTTTCCCGCTGGCCGTGCGCGGTGGTGGGCAGTTCGGGCACGGGCGGGCGCTGTGGGCGGGGGCCTCCGGCGGAGTGACGGAGCTGAGGTTGCTCGCCGATCGGGCGGAGGCGGCTGGGCGGAAGGCGGGTCTGGCGGGGGAGCACAGGCGGTACAAGGCGCATCTGACGGTGGCGCGGAGTCGGGCGGCGGTGGATGTGGCGCCGTATCGGGAGGTGCTCGACCGGTTTGTGAGCCGGACCTGGAGCGTGGACGAGCTGGCGCTGGTCCGGAGCAATCTGCCGAAGTCGGGGGTGCCGGGGGAGCAGCCCCGCTACGAGGTGGTCGGCCGTTGGGCGCTGGGCGGGGCCGGTTAGGCTCGATGCGTGGACCCGAAGACACGGAACCGGATCATGGCCGGTGTGCTGGTGATGATGTTCGTTGTTGTGGCGTTGGCTGCGGTGCTCGGCAGGTAGGGGGAACTGCGGCCCGTCTTTCGGCTGTCGCGCCGTCGTGGCTGGTCGCGCCCGCGGGGCGGAGCCCCAAATCGACTCCGCCCCGCGCCCCTGCGGGGCGCTCCTACCAGGCGAAGGCCTCCGGGGACGGCCCCGGCCCCGGGAAGATCTCGTCCAGGCCCGCCAGGACCTCCTCGCTCAGCTCCAGCTCGACGGCCCTGATCGCCGACGCCAGCTGCTCCGCCGTACGCGGGCCGACGATCGGGCCCGTGACGCCGGGGCGGGTCAGCAGCCAGGCCAGGGCCGCTTCGCCGGGCTCCAGACCGTGCTTCTCCAGCAGGTCCTCGTACGACTGGATCTGGGCCCGCTTCGCCGGGTCGGCGAGGGTGTCGGCGGCACGGCCTGAGGCGCGGCGGCCGCCCTTGGCCTCCTTCTTGATGACCCCGCCGAGCAGACCACCGTGCAGCGGGGACCAGGGGATCACGCCGAGGCCGTACTCCTGGGCGGCCGGGATGACCTCCATCTCGGCGCGCCGCTCGGCGAGGTTGTAGAGGCACTGCTCGCTGACCAGGCCGATGGTGCCGCCCCGCCTCGCGGCGACCTCGTTGGCCTGGGCGATCTTGTAGCCGGGGAAGTTGGAGGACCCGACGTAGAGGATCTTGCCCTGCTGGACGAGGGTGTCGATCGCCTGCCAGATCTCCTCGAAGGGGGTGGCGCGGTCGACGTGGTGGAACTGGTAGACGTCGATGTGGTCGGTCTGGAGCCGCTTGAGCGAGGCGTCCACGGCACGGCGGATGTTCAGCGCCGAGAGCTTGTCGTGGTTGGGCCAGGCCTCGCCGTCCGCGGCCATGTTGCCGTAGACCTTGGTGGCGAGGACGGTCCGGTCGCGGTGGGCGGCGCTCTTCGCGAACCAGTTGCCGATGATCTCCTCGGTACGGCCCTTGTTCTCGCCCCAGCCGTACACGTTGGCGGTGTCGAAGAAGTTGATGCCGGCGTCCAGCGCCGCGTCCATGATCGCGTGGCTGTCGGCCTCGTCCGTCTGCGGTCCGAAGTTCATCGTGCCGAGGACCAGGCGGCTGACCTTGAGTCCGGTGCGTCCGAGCTGCGTGTACTTCATGACCCCCTAGCCAACGACGTGGAGTGCGCTCTAGGCAAGGAACCTTGACGCTAACTACGAGTTAGTGCTTTCCTGTGGGGCGTGTGAGCTTGAAGTTTCAATATAAGCCTCAGGAGATCCCGTGCCCCCCACCACGCCCGTCCGCAGGACCCTCGCCGCCCTCGTCGCCTCCGCCGCGCTCCTCGGTGCCGCCGCCGTACCGGCCGTGGCTACGCCGCACGCCGCTCCTTTCGTGCAGGCCGGCTACGGCGACTCCGCCCGCCTCGGCTACCAGAAGGCCGTCGCCGTCCAGGTGCTCAAGGGGGTGTTCGAGCGGGGCGACACCCAGGTGGTGGACCGTTTCGTACGGCCCGACTACATCCAGCACAACCCCCTCGCGCCCGACGGCGCCGAGACGCTGAAGAACCTCGGCACGATCGTGCACCAGCAGTTCCCGGACGCCGAGTACCGCGTCCAGCGGGTGATCTCCGAGGGTGATCTCGTGCTGGTGCACTCCAACGTGGTGATGACGCCGGGGACCCGGGGGACCGCTGTCTTCGACATCTTCCGCTTCCAGGGCGGGAAGATCGCCGAGCACTGGGACGTCGGGCAGAACGTGCCGGACACCACCGCCAACGGCAACGACATGTTCTCCACGGTGAGTTGGCCGCGGACCTCGCAGCCCGGCCCCGGTTTCCTCACCGCGTACAACAAGAAGTTGGTGGTCGCCGCCTTCGACGAGCTGTTCCTGAAGAAGGACCTGTCCGCGCTCGACCGCTACTGGGCGCCCGGGTACGAGCAGCACAACCCGGCCATCGCGAACGGGTTGTCCGGGGTGAAGGCCGGGCTCGGGGCGTACTTCAAGGCGGTGCCGCAGCTGAGGGTGGAGCCGAAGCGGGTCATCGCCGAGGGCGACCTCGTGGCCGTCCACAGCCACTACATCCCGGCGCCGGGGGAGCGGGGACAGGCGATCGTGGACCTGTTCCGGGTGGTGGGCGGGAAGATCGTGGAGCACTGGGACGTGATCCAGGACGTGCCGGCCACCTCGGCCAACGACAACACGATGTTCTGACGGTCTCCGTGGCCCGCCCCCCTGGAATCGGCCGGCGCTCGGGGTGACGTTCATGGCTCACGGGCGGCTCGACCGGACCTCCCGGTCGATCGCCCACGCGTCCGCCACCGGGCCCAGGTGGCGGAGCTTGTCGGGGTTGATCACCGTGCGGATCGCGTGGATACGGCCGTCGCGGACGTCGAGGGCCAGGGTGTGGAGGACGTTGCCGGCGCGGTCGTAGAAGACCGCGCCCGGTTGGCCGTTGAGCTCCTGCGCCTCGAAGGTCACCTCGATCCGGGCCATCCTCGGGTAGACCGAGCCGAGCAGCCGGGCCACGTTCGACGCGCCGACGACCGCCCTCGCCAGCTGGGGCGCCTTGCCGCCGCCGTCGCCGACCACCGAGACGTCGGCGGCGAGGAGGCCCTGGAGCCCGTCGACGTCACCCTCGCGGAGGGCGTCGAAGAAGCGGGACGCCAGTTCCGTCCGCTCCTCCCGGTCCGCCTCGAAGCGGGGGCGGCCCGCCGCCATGTGCCGCCGGGCCCGCGACGCGAGTTGACGGCAGGCCTGCTCGGAGCGGCCCACCGCCGACGCGACCTCGGGGAAGCCGAAGTCGAAGACCTCCCGCAGGACGAACACCGCGCGCTCCGCCGGGCTGAGCCGCTCAAGGAGCAACAGGGCCGCCATCGAGACCGAATCGGCCAGTTCCGCCGCCCGCGCGGGGTCGTCGTAAGGGTCGTCGAGGAGCGGCTCGGGAAGCCAGTCGCCGACGTACTGCTCACGGCGGACGCGCGCCGAGCGCAGCACGTCGATCGCGATCCGCGTCACCGTGGTCGACAGGTACGCCTTCACCGACCTGGGCTCGGTCTCGGTGGACTCGTAGCGCAGCCAGGTCTCCTGGACCGCGTCCTCGGCCTCGCCGACACTGCCGAGGATCCGGTAGGCGATCGAGAACAGCAGCGGTCGTAGCTCCTGGAACTCCTCGGTCCTGGTCATCCCTGTGCCTCGGTCGTCGCGGGTCAGCGGTCGTCGTGGGTCAGCCGGTGAAGGACTCGGGGCCGAAGCGGCCCCACGCGATGAACACCGCGAGGGCCAGGTAGGCCACGTTCAGCGCGACGAGCGCCGACTCGCCGCGGCGGCCGTGGGTGATCATCGCGCCGATCATCAGGAGGATCCAGCAGACTGCGGTCACGGGGACCAGGACCGGCGCGATGTCGAGCGCGGCGGACAGGACCAGGCCTGCCGCGGCGAGGAGTTCGAGGACGCCGAGGCCCTTGACGAAGGCCGTACTGACCTCCCCCGTCCAGCCTCCGCCGTGCACCGCGGCCAGCTTCTCCCGGGGCACGAAGGTCTTGGTGACACCACCGGTCAGGGCCACCGTGGCCAGCAGTCCGGCGGCGATCCACAGCGCGAGGTTCATCGTCCACTCCTTGATCGAGGCTTGCCTGCACCTCTCGGGACGAGACAGCCGCCTCCGCTGTGACATCCCCCGTGTCAGGGGGTGTGCAGGCTCGCGAACACCGCTCGGGCGCGGGTGCCGTCCGGTGCGTCCCAGGCGCCGGAGACCTGGCCGGTCGCGCCCTCGGGGGCCGTGGCTCGCAGGCGCCGGTGCAGGCGCAGGACCGTGCCGTCCGGGAGGGAGAGAGCGGTGCCGTCCTGGTCGTCGGTGACCTCGGCGGAGCCGGTGGGCAGGCCGGGGCCCGTGTAGGCGTGGGTGACTTCGTCGTCCGGGGTGTCGCTGATGCTCTGGGCCATGGCCTGGGCGCGGCCCTCGAACAGGGCGAGGAGTTCGGCGCGCAGGACCGGGTCGTGGCTGCCGTCGTAGGTCCAGCGGGGGCCCAGGACGCCGTGTTCCATGGTGCCGACGAGGGCGTGGTCCGCGCCGGGGAGCGGGGCGGCACGGTAGGTGAGGGGGGCCAGATAGGCGACGGGTTCGGGGCCGGAGGAGTCGACGGCCACCATGAACTCGATCCCCACCTCGCCCTCCGGGTCGTCCAGCCGGAAGCCGCCGGCCTTGGTCAACTCGGGTGTGGCGGAACCGGCGTACCAGGGGCGGGTGGGCAGCCAGGTGGTGAGCAGTTCCAGCTTGGTGGGCTTGAGCGTGGTGTGGTGGATGATCGCCATGCGGCGGATTGTGTCAGTCAGTCGCGGGGGAAGTCGTCGGTTTTCAGGACGAGGCCGACGACGGTGCCGGTGAGGTCGAGGTCCTTGCCGAAGGGCACCCTGGTCTCGACCTCGTAGTCGCTGCCCTTGGGGTCGGTGTAGACGTGGCACCGCCCTTGATACGGATCCGCGATGACGTAGACGGGGACTTCCGCCGTGGCGTACGCGGCCTTCTTCGGGCCGTAGTCATTGGCCGCGGTGCCCTTGGAGATCACCTCGGCGACGAACTCGACGTCCTCGTAGGACCAGTGGCCGCCCTCCGCCTTCGCGGCCCCTTCGGCCATCACCGTCACGTCGGTCGCGAATCCGTTGAGGTGTCCCGGGTAGTCGATGCGCACGTCGGACTTCACGCGCTTGCGCGGGTACTTGGTCCGCAACTGCTCGACGAGATCCAGGATGATCTCCCAGTGGGTGTCCCGCTGCGGCGACATGTAGACGGTCCCCTCAACGATCTCGACCTTGTATCCCTCGGGGACGGGCATCGTCTCGAGCCGCTCGAACATCTCGTCGAGCGTGCTCGTGTTGTCGCTCTCGGCCATCGCGATCCTGTCTTCAAGGACGGTCATCGTGGCGCTCCTCCCCGGCTGCCCCAGGGACGAGTGCAGCCGCGCGGTACAACGATACGCACGGTGACCAGGACACGGAGGGACATGTCATGTCGGAGGACCACGGCGCCGCTCACCTCGTCCCCCTCCTCCACCGCACCCTCGGCGACAACATCCTCGGCGTCTGCCTCCACGGCTCCGCCGTCCTCGCCGGGCTGCGTCCGCACAGTGACATCGACGTGCTGGTCGTCGTACGGAGGTCGCTGACCGAGGATGAACGCCGGGTCTTGGTACGGGAGTTGATGCAAGTGTCCGGCGCTCCGGGGGTCCGGCCCGTCGAGCTGATCGTCGTCGTGCAGGACGAGGTACGGCCCTGGCGGTACCCGCCCGTCTGCGACTTCCTGTACGGAGAGTGGCTGCGCGAGGAGTACGAGCGGGGTGTCCTTCCCGAGCCCGGGTCCACCCCCGATCTCGCACCCCTGCTCACCATGACCCTGGCCGGGGACACCGCCCTGTACGGGCCTTCGCCCGCCCAACTCCTCGACCCCGTACCGCTCGTGGACCTCAGGCGCGCGATCGTCGCCGGGGTTCCGCAGCTCATGGCGGACCTGGACCACGACACCCGCAACGTCCTGCTCACCTTCGCCCGCATCTGGACCACGCTCGCCACGGACACCATCCGTTCCAAGGACGCCGCCGCCGACTGGGCCGTCGAGCGGCTGCCGTCCGGGCACCGGGCCGTGCTCGCCCACGCCCGGGCCGTCTACCTCGGGGACGTGGAGGAGCGGTGGGACGACGGGCTGCGGTCCGGCGTCCGGCCCTGCGCGGACTTCCTCGTCCAGGTCATCGGGCGTGCGTACGAGCGGAGTTGAGCGAGCTCAGTCCGGGGCGTCGGGAGTCTGCTCGGGCTGGGTGTAGAGGACGTCACGGGCCTGGTCGGCGGCGCGGATGATGCTCTCGGAGATGAAGTCGAGGAAGCGGGAGATGTTCTCGAGGCGGACGGCGGCCGGGGTGCCGGGGCCGAGGACGCCCACGCCCTGTCGCGCGGTCTCGGCGAGCTCGGTGGTGCCGCGGGCGCTGGCGATCATGGACTGGTACCAGACGTCGTCGTCGGAGACATAGCGCTCACGGCGGCGTTCGTCGCGTTCGCGGCGCACCAGGCCCTGGCTCTCCAGGAAGCTGATGGCCTTGGAGATGGACGCCGGGCTGACCTGGAGGCGCTCGACGAGTTCGGCGGCGGTCATGCTGCCGTTGTCGGTGGTGTAGAGGCAGGTCAGCACCCTCGCCATCATCTTGGGCGTACCCGCCTGCATGAGGACGGTCGTGAACGTCTCCTCGTACTCGCGCACCGCCTCGGGGTCGCGTCCGTGCGCGAGTTCGGGTGTCCCCGGCGCGCGGGGCGTGGTCTGGCGGCGGCGGTGGGCCCGGCGTTCGGTGGCGCGGTGGGCGAGGTCGGCGCGGTAGCCGTTGGGGCCGCCGTTGCGCATGACCTCGCGGGTGATGGTCGAGGTGGGGCGCTCGAGGCGGCGGGCGATCTCCGCGTAGGCGAGGCCGTCGGCCACTCCCAGCGCGATCTGCTGACGTTCCTGCTGGGTGAGCCTGCCTCCCGGCATCGCGGTCTCCTTCGTGGTTCCTGGTGCCCGCAGCATAGCGTTCACCTCGGATCTATTGCAACGAGCGGGTGACTGACGTTGCGTTACTTTCAGGGCTGTTGCAATGAAACTACTGCAACTACCTGTGGTGATAGCGATTATGCGCAACTAAGGTGTTGCCGAGATTGTGAATGCAACGTAGCTTTTCGTTCATCGGAAACAGCGACGAACGCAGGAGCACCTGATGCAGAAGTTCGACACCACCGCCCCCGTCACCGCCGTCATCGACCTGCCCGCCGGGCGCGTCCAGGTCATCGCCGCCGACCGCGCCGACGCCACCGTCGAGATCCGGCCCGCCGACCCCGCCAAGAGCCGCGACACCAAGGCCGCCGAGCAGTTCCATGTCACCCACGGCGACGACGGTGTCCTGCGGATCACCGCCCCGGCCGCCAAGAACCAGTACTTCGGACCCTCCGGCGCCGTCGAGATCACCGTCCAGCTGCCCGCCGGCTCCCGCGTCGAGGCCAGGGCCGCCGCCGCCGGGTTCCGGGCCGTCGGACGCCTCGGCGACATCGTCTTCGAGGGCGCCCACGGAGCGGTCAAGATCGACGAGGCCGCGAGTCTGCGCCTGACCGTCGCCGATGGTGACGTCACCGTCGGCCGTCTTTCCGGACCCGCCGAGATCAGCACCCAGCGCGGCGACATCACCGTCAAGGAGGCCGTCACCGGCGCGGTCGTACTGAGCACGAAGAAGGGCGACATCGCCCTCGCCACCGCCGCCTCCGCCTCCCTGGACGCCGGCACCTCCTACGGCCGCGTCCACAACTCCCTCAAGAACACCGAGGGTTCCGCCGCCGCCCTGACCATCCGCGCCACCACCACCCACGGCGACATCACCGCCCGCAGCCTCTGACCCGCAGCCTTCCAAGGAGCACCCACCATGACCGACCTGGCCATCGCGGCGAACGGGCTGCGCAAGTCCTACGGTGACAAGACCGTCCTCGACGGCATCGACATCCAGGTGCCGGCCGGCACGATCTTCTCCCTCCTCGGGCCGAACGGCGCCGGCAAGACCACCGTCGTCAAGATCCTCTCCACGCTGATCTCCGCCGACGCCGGACAGGCCCGGGTGGGCGGCCACGACCTCGTCGCCGAGGCCCAGGCGGTACGGGCCTCGATCGGTGTCACCGGCCAGTTCTCCGCGGTGGACGGCCTGATCACCGGCGAGGAGAACATGCTCCTCATGGCCGACCTCCACCACCTCCCGCGCGGCGAGGGCCGGCGGGTCGCCGCCGAACTCCTGGAGCGCTTCGACCTCACCGCGGCGGCGAAGAAGCCCGCCTCCACCTACTCCGGCGGTATGAAGCGCCGCCTCGACATCGCCATGACCCTGGTCGGCAGCCCGCGGATCATCTTCCTCGACGAGCCCACCACCGGCCTCGACCCCCGCTCCCGGCACACCATGTGGCAGATCATCAGGGAACTGGTCGCCGGCGGAGTCACCGTCTTCCTCACCACGCAGTACCTGGAGGAGGCGGACGAACTCGCCGACCGCATCGCGGTGTTGAATGACGGCAGGATCGTCGCCGAGGGCAGCGCCGAGGAGCTCAAGCGGCTCGTCCCCGGCGGGCACGTACGGCTGCGCTTCTCCGACCCGGACGCCTACCGCGGCGCCGCCCGCGCACTGCGCGAGGTCTCCCGGGACGACGAGGCCCTCGCCCTGCAACTCCCTTGCGGAGGCGGCCAGTCCGAGCTGCGCGCCCTCCTCGGCCGGCTCGACTCCGCCGGCATCGAGGCCGACGAACTGACCGTGCACACCCCCGACCTCGACGACGTGTTCTTCGCCCTGACCGGCGGCGCCGACCTCACCGACCAGACCAAGGAGACCGTCCGATGAGCACCCTCGCCCTCGCCGTACGCGACTCGTCCACGATGCTGCGCCGCAATCTCCTGCACGCCCGGCGCTATCCCTCGCTCACCCTGAACCTGCTGCTCACGCCGATCATGCTGTTGCTGCTCTTCGTCTACATCTTCGGCGACACCATGAGCGCGGGCATCGGCGGCGGCGACCGCTCCGACTACATCGCGTATCTCGTCCCGGGCCTGCTGCTGATGACCATCGGCTCCACCACGATCGGCACCGCGGTCTCCGTCTCCAACGACATGACCGAGGGCATCATCGCCCGCTTCCGGACGATGGCGATCCACCGGGGTTCGGTGCTCGTCGGGCACGTCGTCGGCAGTGTGCTCCAGTCGGTCCTCAGCGTGGTCCTGGTCGGAGCGGTCGGCGTGGCCATCGGCTTCCGCTCCACCGACGCCACCGCCCTGGAGTGGCTCGCGGCCTTCGGACTGCTCGTGCTCTTCGCCACGGCGCTGACCTGGATCGCGGTCGGCATGGGCCTGATCAGCCCGAACGCCGAGGCCGCGAGCAACAACGCCATGCCGTTGATCTTCCTGCCGCTCATCTCCAGCGCCTTCGTCCCGGTCGACGCGATGCCGGGCTGGTTCCGGCCGATCGCCGAGTACCAGCCCTTCACCCCGGCCATCGAGACCCTGCGCGGCCTCCTCCTCGGCACCGAGATCGGCCACAACGGCTGGCTCGCCGTCGCCTGGTGCCTCGGCCTCGCGGTCCTCGGCTACCGCTGGTCGACCGCGAAGTTCCACGCCGACCCGAAGTGACCGCGATGACAGCGCGGACCGGCCCCCGCACCCCGCCCCCACCCCGTTCGTACGGGAGGGTGTGGGGTGCGGGCGTGCGGGCGCGTGGACGTGGGGCGCCGGGTGCCGGGTCAGCCGGAGTGGTAGGGCGCGCCGAGGCCCCACGCCTGGTACATGGCCTCCGCGAAGGCCGCCGCGATCTTGTGTTCGCCGCTCGCGTTCGGGTGGGTGCCGTCGTAGGTGTCGTGGTTGATGTCGTACGACGACGGGGGCGACGCCGGCAGCAGCGGGGACCGGGGCTCGTCGAGGTCCGCGATCGCCTTGGCCAGAAGCTCGTTGAAGCGGGTGACCTCCGTCGCGAAGGGCGCGTCCGACTCCGCCCGGACGTTGGGGATCACCGGGAGTACGACCATCCGGATCCGGGGGTTGGCTCCGCGGGCCCCGGCGACGAAGGCGCGGAGGTTCTCCGCCGTCTGTTCCGCGTTCGTGTAGAAGCCCAGGTCGATCAGGCCCAGAGACACCAGGAGCACGTCCGCGTGGTGGGCCCGTACCGCCTCGCCGATCAGCGGGGCCATGTGCAGCCAGCCCTCGCCCCAGCCGGCCAGGTGGGCCCGGGGGAAGTCGGGATCGGCGTACGCGTACGACGTCGGGGCGTCGGCCGCCTTGTCGTACAGCGTCTCGCGCGGGCCCACGAGGGCGAAGGGGCCGCCGTATGTGTCGCGCAGGTGCTGCCACATCCGATAGCGCCAGGTGTGCTCGCCCGTGCTCCCGATCGTCATGGAGTCGCCGACCGGCATGAATCGCAGCATGCGCTCATCATCGGTGATTCTTACCGGCGGGTAATAGATCTCGGGCAACCCGGTGCTGTGAAGATGGCCACGCGCCGGGGCCGGCTCCGCCCGCCCGGCCCGCCCGGCGGAGCCGGATGGCAGGCTTGGGGGCATGCGTCGACCCTTCGCCCTGCTCGCCGGGATCCTGCTCGTGGGGGCCTTCACCCTGCCCGCCTCCGCCGCCGACGGGGACGGGAAGGGGGATGAAAGCTTCACCATCAGCGACCCCCGGATCACCGAGTCCAGCGGGCTCGCCGCCTCGCGGCAGCACCCGGGGATCTACTGGACCCACAACGACCAGGACACCGGCGCGTACCTGTACGCCGTCGACAGCGCCACCGGAAAGACCGTCGCCAGGATCACCATGATCGGCGTGGGCACCCCACGGGACGTCGAGGCCATCTCCATCGGACCCGACAACCAGATCTGGGTCGGCGACATCGGCGACAACGACGGGGTCACCTGGCCCTACGTGTGGATCTACAAGCTGCCCGAGCCGAAGGTCCTCGAGGACCAGTCGGTCAAGGCCACCCAGTACGTCGTGAAGTACACCGACGGCTCGCGCGACGCCGAGTCGATGGTCGTCCATCCGAAGACCGGGCGCGTCTACATCATCGACAAGCACGAGGACGGCGGGCACCTCTACGCGGGCCCCACCACCCTCTCCTCCTCCGGGACGAACGTCTTCAAGCCCGTCAAGGCCGTCGATCTGTGGGCCACCGACGCCGCGTTCTCGCCCGACGGGCAACAGCTCGTCGTACGCGGGTACTTCGGCGGTGTCTGGTACGACTGGAACGGCGGCGACATCAAGAAGCAGGGGCGGATCAGCGTGCCCCTCGGCCAGGGGGAGTCCGTCTCCTACTCCCCGGACGGGACCAAGATCCTTCTCGGCATGGAGGGCACCGCCAGCGAGGTGGAGGCGCAGGACGCGCCCGGTGACAGCGGCTCCAAGTCGTCCTCGGGGAGCGGGAGTTCCTCGGCCTCCGGAAGCGACGGCGGCGGGAACTCCAACGGCACCATCAAGCTCGGCGCCCTCGCCCTGGGTGCCGTCGCCGCCTTCTTCGGACTCCGACGGCTGTTCCGGCGCTCGTGAGCCGCGGCCATGGGCCGGCGGCCTGACGGCGGGCTCGATTGCCTCGCCGCCTGCGGGCCGCCGCGGGGCCTTCCTGGCGGTGTCGGGGGTCATGATGCTTCCCGCGGTGGTCATGGGTTGGCGGCCGGGCGGCGGGTTTGCTTGCCTCGCTGCGTGCGGGCTGCCGCGGTGGGGGCTACCGGGCTTGCCTTGGGTGCCGTCGTCGTCCGTCCTCTTCAGGTTCCTGTGAGCTGTCGGGGCCTTCCTGGCGGTGTCGGGGGTCATGATGCTTCCCGCGGTGGTCATGGGTTGGCGGCCGGGCGGCGGGTTTGCTTGCCTCGCTGCGTGCGGG
>NZ_JBEXEA010000012.1:0-55651 GCF_040606035.1 Streptomyces sp. NPDC005483 | reverse complement strand
GGCTGCCGCGGTGGGGGCCACCGGGCCTGCCTTGGGTGCCGTCGTCGTCCGTCCTCTTCAGGTTCCTGTGAGCTGTCCGGGCCTCCCTGCCGGTGTCGGGGATCATGATGCTCCCCGCGGTGGTCATGCGTCGGCGGTCCGACGGCGGGCTCGGGCGCCTCGCCGCCGTAGGGCCGCCGCTGCGGGGACCAGCACGCCCGGCCGCACCCCGACCCGGATCGGCGCGAACCGTAGCCCGACCGGCTGGGCGCGGGGCACGCCCTGGAGCTCGATCTCCTCGACTGCCGGGGCCACCCGCGAGGGGACCGCTGGGTCGAGCAGCAGGCGCTGCTGAGGGCCGGGGCGCGGCCCGTGCGTCCGCGGCGACGTTCCTGCCGTCGGCCGTGCGTCGTTTCGAGAAGCTCAGCCGCTGCCCCAGGAGACCGGGTCTGCCGTCAGCGGTGCGGAGGTTCCGGGAGCTGAGCCCGTGACGTCACGTGCACAAGGCGACGTCCAGTGTCTTGACGTGTTCATGTGAGCTGACTTCCATGGGAGGTGCAGGGTGGTGGGAGCGCTCCCACCGGGTTCCGGGCCCGCGCCTCCTGAGAGGAAGCAGCGAACATGTTCCGCAGCTTGCGAAGAGCGCTGTGTGCGGTGGCGGCGGCTCTCCTGTTGCCGCTGGGGGCCGCTGGTCTTCAGACGGCCGACGCCGCCGAGGCGGCCGGCGCCGGCTACTGGCACACCAGCGGCCGCCAGATCCTGGACGCGTCGGGGCAGCCGGTCCGGATCGCCGGCATCAACTGGTTCGGCTTCGAGACGGACAACCACGTCGTCCACGGCCTCTGGTCCCGCGACTACAAGTCCATGATCGACCAGATGAAGTCGCTGGGCTACAACACGATCCGCATCCCGTACAGCGACGACATCCTCAAGTCGGGCACGGTCCCCAACAGCATCGACTTCTCCAGCGGCAAGAACGCCGACCTTCAGGGGCTCAGCTCCCTGGGCGTCCTGGACAGGATCGTGTCGTACGCCGGTCAGGACGGTCTCAAGGTCATCCTCGACCGGCACCGCCCGGACTCCGGCGGCCAGTCGGCGCTCTGGTACACCGCCGCGGTGCCGGAGTCGACGTGGATCGCCAACCTCAAGGCGCTCGCGACGCGCTACAAGGGCCAGGACACCGTCGTAGGCATCGACCTGCACAACGAGCCGCACGATCCCGCCTGTTGGGGCTGCGGTGACACCGCCACGGACTGGCGGCTGGCCGCCCAGCGGGCCGGGAACGCGGTGCTGTCCGCCAACCCCGAGCTGCTGATCTTCGTCGAGGGCGTGCAGACCTTCAACGGCGTCTCCGGCTGGTGGGGCGGCAACCTGATGGGCGTCGCCCAGTACCCGGTGCAGCTGAACGTCGCGAACCGGGTCGTGTACTCCGCCCACGACTACGCGACCAGCGTGGCCCAGCAGAGCTGGTTCAGCGATCCGTCGTTCCCCGCCAACATGCCGGGGATCTGGGACAAGTACTGGGGCTACATCTTCAAGCAGAACATCGCCCCGGTGTGGGTGGGCGAGTTCGGCACCACCCTCCAGTCCACCGTGGACCAGAAGTGGCTGGCGGCGCTCGTCTCGTATCTGCGCCCGACCTCGACGTACGGGGCCGACTCCTTCCACTGGACCTTCTGGTCCTGGAACCCCAACTCCGGTGACACGGGCGGGATCCTGAAGGACGACTGGCAGACCGTTGACACGGTGAAGGACGGGTACCTCGCGAGCGTCAAGGCGCCGGGATTCCCCGGCTCGGGCGGCGGCCCCGGCCCCGGCGACCCGGGCGGCTCCACGGCGGCCTGCACGGCCACGTACACGGTCAGCAGTGACTGGGGGAGCGGCTTCAACGCCGAGGTGAAGGTGACCAATTCGGGCACCACGGCCCTCAAGTCCTGGACGGTGACCTGGACCTGGCCGGGCTCGCAGAAGGTCACCTCCATGTGGAACGCGTCGTACACGCAGACCGGCTCGACCGTGACCGCGACCAACGCCGCCCACAACGGTGCTCTCGCGGTGGGCAGTTCGGCGAGTCTCGGGTTCGGGGGCGCGCCCGGGGGCGGGGGTGTGCCGAGTGTGAGCTGCACGGCTGCGTGAAACCCGCACGTCGTGCGACGGAGGCACTTGGTGTGGTCCAAGTGCCTCCGGATCAAAGGAGTTTCAAATCTTTCGCTCAGAGGTTTCTCATACGGAGATTTATTCGACAGGATGCGGCCTCATGAGAAGAAGCACAGTCGTGTTGTGCGGTGCGACCGTCGTCCTCGCGGGTACCGTCACGGCCGTTCCTGCCGAGGCCACCCCCTCCCTCACCACGGCCACCACCCAGGCGGTGGCGAAGGTCAGCTGGAAGAAGTGCGGCACGGAGGACTCACCGACCCTCCAGTGCGGGTCGGTGAAGGTGCCGCTCGACTACGCCAAGCCGAAGGGGCGGCAGATAACCCTGGCCCTGTCCCGGGTCCCGCACACCGCGAAGAAGTACCAGGGCCCGCTGCTGGTCAACCCCGGCGGCCCCGGCGGCAGCGGTCTCGGCCTCGCCGAATTCGTCGCGGGCGCGCTGCCCAAGGCGGTCGCGTCCCAGTACGACGTCATCGGCTTCGACCCGCGCGGCGTGGGCGAAAGCAAGCCCGCCCTCGACTGCAAGCCGGGCTACTTCAACCCGGTGCGCCCGGACTCCGTGCCGAGCACGCCCGCCATCGAGAAGGCCAACCTGGAGCGCGCCAAGTCCTTCGCCGCCGCCTGCGGCCGCAAGTACGCGGACGTGCTGCCGTACATCAACACGATCAACGCCGTGAAGGACATGGACTCGATCCGTAAGTCCCTCGGCGCCAAGAAGATCAACTACTTCGGCTACTCGTACGGCACCTACCTCGGCCAGGTCTACGCCAAGCTCTTCCCGACCCACGTGCGCCGCCTGGTGCTGGACTCGATCGTCGACCCCGACGGGGTCTGGTACGACGCCAACATCTCGCAGGACTACGCCTTCGACGCCCGCCAGAAGGCGTTCATGGCGTGGATCGCCAAGTACGACTCCACCTACAAGCTCGGCACCGACCCGGCCAAGGTCGGCGCCAAGTGGTACGCCATGCGGGCGGCCCTCGCCAAGACCCCGGCCGGCGGCAAGGTGGGCGCCTCCGAGCTGGAGGACACCTTCATCCCCGGCGGCTACTACAACGGCTACTGGCCCTCCCTCGCCCAGGCGTTCGCGGCCTACGTCAACGACAAGAACGTCACCCCGCTCGTCAAGGCGTACGAGGGCATGGCGGCCATCGACGCCTCCGGCGACAACGGCTACAGCGTCTACACCGCCGTGCAGTGCCGTGACGCCGCCTGGCCGCGCGACTGGAACCAGTGGCGCAAGGACAACTGGGCCGTGTACGAGAAGGCCCCGTTCATGGCCTGGAACAACGCCTGGTACAACGCGCCGTGCGCGTACTGGCCCACCAAGCAGCTGAAGCCGGTCAGCGTCGCCAACTCCAAGCTCCCGCCCGTGCTGCTGTTCCAGGCGACGAACGACGCGGCCACCCCCTACCAGGGCGGCGTCACCGTCCACCGGCTGCTCAAGCACTCCAGCCTGGTGGTCGAGCAGGGCGGCGGCAACCACGGCATCTCGCTGAGCGGCAACGCCTGCCTGGACAAGTACCTGGTGAAGTACCTGACCGACGGCACGGTGCCGCGCGGCCACGGCACGGCCGACGCGGTTTGCAAGAAGCTGCCCGACCCGACGCCGTCGGCGCCCCAGTCGGCGAAGGCGGCCCTCAGCGGCACCTCCGCCCCGGCCCCCGCCGTCTCCGGCGGCACCACCCTGCACGGGATCCTCGGCTTCCGGGGCTGACACCCACCCGAGCAGACGAACGAGAGGGCGCCCGGCATGTCGCCGGGCGCCCTCCTCGTCGTATGTCCGAGACGACTACAGCTTCTCGATCACGTAGTCGACGCACTTGGTGAGCGCCTCGACGTCCGCCGGGTCGATCGCCGGGAACATCGCCACGCGCAGCTGGTTGCGGCCGAGCTTGCGGTAGGGCTCGGTGTCGACGACGCCGTTGGCGCGCAGGACCTTGGCGATCGCGGCGGCGTCGATCTCGTCGGAGAAGTCGATCGTGCCGATGACCTGGGAGCGCTTGGCCGGGTCGGTGACGAACGGGGTCGCGTGCTTGGACTCCTCCGCCCAGCTGTACAGACGCGTCGAGGAGTCCTTCGTACGAGCCGTGGACCAGGCGAGACCGCCCTGGCCGTTGATCCACTCCAGCTGCTCGTTGAGGAGGAACAGGGTGGCCAGCGCCGGGGTGTTGTACGTCTGGTTCTTGCGGGAGTTGTCGATCGCCGTCGGCAGCGAGAAGAACTCCGGGACGTGGCGGCCGGACGCGTGGATCCGCTCGGCGCGCTCGATCGCGGCCGGGGAGAACACGCCGATCCACAGGCCGCCGTCGGAGGCGAAGGACTTCTGCGGGGCGAAGTAGTAGACGTCCGTCTCGGCGATGTCGACCGGGAGACCGCCGGCGCCGGAGGTGGCGTCGACCAGGACCAGCGCCCCGGAGTCCGCGCCCGCGACCCGCTTGATCGGGGCCGCGACACCCGTCGACGTCTCGTTGTGCGTGAACGCGTACACGTCCACGCCCGCCTCGGCCTGCGGCTCCGGGTGGGTGCCGGGCTCGGAGGAGATCACGGTCGGCTCGCCCAGCCAGGGGGCCAGCTTGGAGGCCTTCGCGAACTTCGACGAGAACTCGCCGAAGGTCAGGTGCTGCGACCTGTTCTCGATCAGGCCGTGCGTCGCCACGTCCCAGAAGGCGGTGGAGCCGCCGTTGCCGAGGACGACCTCGTAGCCCTCGGGGAGCGAGAACAGCTCACTGATGCCCTCGCGCACCCTGCCGACCAGGTTCTTCACCGGGGCCTGGCGGTGGGAGGTGCCGAGGAGGGAGGTACCGGTTGCGGCCAGCGCGTCCAGCGCTTCCGTCCGCACCTTGGAGGGGCCCGCGCCGAAACGTCCGTCGGCGGGCTTGATGTCAGCGGGAATCTGGATCTCAGCCACGAGGGGAGCGTAGCCGTTGGGGGAAACCTGGTCGAAACGTAGTCCGTCGGGTGAGACGGCGGTGTTGACCCGGCTGGTTTGCTGGAGTCATGACGGATCTTGAGGCCGAGCTGCGCAAGGCCGTCCGGGGCGAGGTCGGTTTCGACGTCACCTCCCGGGCCCTGACCACCATGGACGCGTCCAACTACCGGCGCGTCCCCCTCGGGGTCGTCGCCCCGCGGGACGCCGACGACGTCGCCGCCGTACTGGAGGTCTGCCGCACCCACGGCGTCCCCGTCGTCCCCCGCGGCGGCGGTACCTCCATCGCCGGGCAGGCCACCGGTACCGGAGTCGTGCTGGACTTCACCCGGTACATGAACCGGCTTCTGGCGATCGACCCCGGGGCGCGTACCGCCGTGGTCCAGCCCGGGCTCGTGCTCGACCGGCTCCAGGACGCCGCCGCCCCGCACGGACTGCGGTTCGGGCCCGACCCCTCCACCCACAGCCGGTGCACGCTCGGCGGGATGATCGGCAACAACTCCTGCGGCGCGCACTCGGTGGCGTGGGGCACGACCGCGGACAGCGTGGCGGAGCTGGACGTCGTCACCGCGCGCGGGCAGCGGCTGCGGCTCGGACAGGAGTGGGCCGGGGCGCCCGCGGGACTGCGGGACCTGGTCGACGGCGAGCTCGCGCGCCTGCGGACCGGCTTCCCCGAGTTGCCCCGCCGGATCTCCGGCTACGCCCTGGACGCCCTGCTGCCGGAACACCGGGCCGACGTCGCCCGGTCCTTCTGCGGCAGCGAGGGCACCCTCGGCGTGCTCACCGAGGCCGTGGTCCGGCTGGTGGAGGCGCCCCGCGCGCGTGCGCTCGCCGTCCTCGGGTACGCGGACGAAGGCGCGGCCGCCGAGGCCGCCGCCGGACTGCTGGTGCACCGCCCCCTGACGGTGGAGGGCATGGCGGCCGACCTGGTGCCCTCGGCGGCCGCGCTGCCGCGGGGCGGCGCCTGGCTGTTCGTGGAGACCGGCGGCTCCTCCGAGGCCGAGGCACGCGCGCGTGCGGCGGAGATCGTGCGCGCGGCCGACGTCCTCGACGCCCTCGTGGTGACCGACCCGGCCGGGCAGCGGGCCCTGTGGCGCATCCGCGAGGACGCCAGCGGCACGGCGACCCGGATGCCGGACGGTACCGAGGCGTGGCCCGGCTGGGAGGACTGCGCGGTGCCGCCGCAGCGGCTGGGCGCGTACCTGCGGGACTTCAGGGCGCTGATGGTCGCGCACGGGTTCCGGGGGACCCCGTACGGTCACTTCGGCGACGGCTGCATCCATGTCCGCATCGACTTCGACCTGCTGACGGAGGCGGGAGTCGGGAGGTTCCGCCACTTCTCGGAGGAGCTCGCCGACCTGGTCGTGGCGCACGGCGGATCGCTGTCCGGGGAGCACGGGGACGGCCAGGCGCGGGCCGAGCTGCTGCCGAGGATGTACGGCGACGAGATGGTCGGGCTGTTCGAGCGGGCGAAGGCGGTGTGGGACCCGGACGACCTGCTCAACCCGGGGATGCTGGTCCGCCCGGCGCCCTTGGATTCCCACCTCCGCTTCTCCGTCCTGCCCCGCGAACCCGTCGACGTCGCGTTCGGGTACCCGGCCGACGGGGGTGACTTCTCCGCCGCCGTACGACGCTGCGTCGGGGTCGCGAAATGCCGTACGACCTCGGCGTCCGGGCCTGCCGTCATGTGCCCGTCCTTCCGGGCCACCGGCGAGGAGGCGCACTCCACGCGCGGGCGTGCCCGGCTGCTGCACGAGATGCTGGCCGGTGAGCTGGTCACCGACGGCTGGCGCTCTACGGAGGTCCGTGACGCGCTGGACCTGTGCCTGTCCTGCAAGGGCTGCCGGTCCGACTGCCCGGTCGGGGTCGACATGGCCACGTACAAGGCGGAGTTCCTGCACCACCACTACGCGGGCCGGCGGCGCCCGGCGTCCCACCACAGCATGGGCCGGCTGCCGGTGTGGCTGCGAGGCGTGGACCGTATGCGGGCGGCCGCGGTGGTCAACGCCCTTGCCGCCGTACGTCCGTTGGCCGCCGTCGCCAAACGGCTCGGGGGGATCGCGCCCGAGCGGCGGATCCCGAAGGTGGCGACGGAGACGTTCAGCCGGTGGTGGAGCAGGCGGGCGGCCCGTGGCACCGGCGGGAGAACGGTCATCCTGTGGCCGGACACCTTCACCGAGCACCTCTCGCCCTCCGTGGGGCAGGCGGCCGTACGGGTGCTGGAGGCGGCGGGGCTGCGGGTGGCGCTGCCGCCCACCGTGCACCTGGAGAAGCCGCCGGTGGGCGACGGCAGGACGGTCGCCCTCGACCCCGTGTCCCTGCTGCGCGGCCGGGGACGGGTCTGCTGCGGTCTGACGTACGTGTCGACGGGCCAACTCGACCGCGCCCGTACGGTGTTGCGCCGCACCCTCGACCTGATGGCCCCGGTGCTGGAGACCCGGGCCCCGGTCGTCGTCCTGGAACCGAGCTGCGCGGCAGCCCTCCGCGCCGACCTGCCGGAACTGCTGCACGACGATCCGCGGGCCGCCCTTCTCGCCTCCCGGGTCCTGACCTTCGCGGAGGCGCTGGAGCGACTCGCCCCCGACTGGCGGCCACCGGCCCTGAACCGCCCGGTCACCGGCCAGACCCACTGCCACCAGCACGCGGTCCTGGGCGACACGGCCGACCGCCGACTGCGTGAAGCGGCGGGCCTGACCGGCGAGTTGACCGGCGGCTGCTGCGGCCTGGCGGGCAACTTCGGCTTCGAGAAAGGACACTTCGAGGTGTCGCGGGCCTGCGCGGAGGAACAACTGCTCCCGTCGGTACGCCAGGCACCCGAGGACGCGGCGGTACTGGCCGACGGGTTCTCCTGCCGCACGCAACTGGAACAGCTGGCCGGGGTGCGGGGACGGCACCTGGCGGAGGTGCTGGCGGAGGCGCTCGACCGGAGGCCGTGAGTGCGCGCCCCGGCGGGCAGGGGTGGGCGCACCTGGAGGCGGGCAGGGGTGGGCGCGCCTGGAGGCGGGCAGGGTGGGGCCATGACCGACTCCTCCCTGCACCGCGTCGCCGTACTCTCCGACATCCACGGCGTGCTGCCCGCGCTGGAGGCGGTCCTGGCCGAGCCGGAGGTGGCCGCCGCGGACCGTGTCGTACTGACCGGGGACATCACCGCGGGACCCCAACCGACCGAAGTCCTCTCCCTGTTGAGGGCACAGGGCGAGCGCGTGCTGTGGCTCTCGGGCAACGCGGACCGGGAACTCGTCGAGTACCGCAGGGGAGAACGGCCGGAGATCACCGACCCGATCGGCGCCTACGCCGCCACCCAACTCACCGACGAGGACGTGGAGTTCCTTGCCGCGCTCCCCACCACCCGCACCCTCACCGTCCGCGGCCTCGGCCAGGTCCTCTTCTGCCACGCCACCCCCCGTGACGACGAGGAGGTCGTCCTGGTCGACAGCCGTCCCGACCGCTGGGCGGAGGTCTTCGAGGACGTTCCGGAGAGCGTGCGCACGATCGTCTGCGGCCACACCCACATGCCCTATGTCCGGCTCGCCCACGGCCGGCTGGTCGTCAACCCGGGGAGCGTCGGCATGCCGTACGGCCGCCCCGGCGCCCACTGGTGTCTGCTCGGCCCGGGTACCGACCTGCGGGTGACGCCGTACGACATCCCGGCGGCCGTCGGACGGCTCGTCGCCGAGTGCGACTGGCCGGGGATCGCCGAGTGGGCGGACCTCTACCTCAACGCGCGGGTGACGGACCGGGAGGCACTGGAGGTGTTCGGGCCACGTGACGGCAGGGAGCCCATGGCTTGAGAGACTCCGGCCATGGATACCAGCACGTGGACCCTGCGTCTCGCAGAGCCGGACGACGTCGAGCCGATAGCCGAGCTGCGGGCCGTGGTGATGCGTCCGGACCTGGAGCGGCTGGGTCGGTTCGACGAGCACCGGGTGCGGCAGCGGTTCCGGGACGCGTTCGTCGCACGGCACATGTCGGTCATCGTGACGGAGGACCGGTTCGCGGGCTGTGTCGCGCTGCGCCCCGCCGAGGACGCGCACTGGCTGGAGCATTTCTTCCTCGACCCGGAACTCCAGGGCCGCGGACTCGGCTCGGCCGTCCTGCGCACCCTCCTCGCCCGGACCGACGCGGAGGGCGAACCCGTCCGCCTGAACGTCCTCCAGGGCAGCGCGGCCCGACGGCTGTACGAGCGGCACGGGTTCACCGTGGAGAGCGAGGATCCGGTGGACGTCTTCATGGTGCGGAAGCCGCGCACGGTCTGAGCAACCCGGCCCCGAGGAGCAGTCAGCCGAGGGTCCAGGTCTGGTTGTCCCGTCCGTTGCATTCCCAGAGGACCGCCACCGTTCCGGACGCACCACCGAAAATGTCCACGCACTTCTGCGACTGCGCGGCCAGCAACTCCGTGCCGTCGAGGCGGAACCGCTGACTGCCGCTCCCGTCGCATCCGGCCAGCTGGATCGCGGTGCGGTCGTCGGTCGCCCCGCCGGCCACGGTCATGCACTTCCCGGCCGACCGGATGATCCCGGAACCGATCCGCCAGCGCTGCTGGGCCGAGCCGTCGCACGTGGCCTGGAACAACTGTGTCCCCTCGGCCCCGTTGCCGCGGCTCAGGCACTTCCCCGAGGCGGCGACCACCAGGGCATGGCCGGTCGGAGCGGCCGTGGAGCCGGAGCCGCTCTTCGTGGACGTGTCGCCGGTTCCGGGATCCGCCCCGGTGCCGACCCCTGCGGCGTCGGTCGCCGACCGCGACGCCGAGGGGGCCCCGGTCGGCGGCGACGTGGCGCCGGTACTCGGGGAGCCGGACGGGGAGGGCGTCACGGACGCGGGCGAGGACGGGGACGGGGACGTGGCCGGAGTGCGCGGCGCGGTCTGATCGCCCGCCGCGGTCGTTCTGTCCGATGCCGGGGCGCTGGTGCCGCCCTTCTCCACCGTCTGTGTCACCAGCAGCGAGATGGCGATCAGTACCGCCGCGGTGACGGCCGTGCCGAGCACGACCGGTTTCCTCCACCGTCGCGAGCGCGGCGAGCGCGGCGGCGGGCCGTCCGGGGCGGCTCCGGCAGCGAATGCCACGCGCTTGCCGTGATACGGCTTCGTCTCGGGTTCGGGAGTGGGTACGGGTTCGGGAGCGGGCTTTGGCTTCGGCGCCCGCTCCGGGAGATTGCCGGGCCCGGCGCCCGGGGCGCGCCCGGCGGGGGAGGCGTGTCCTTCGGTGGCCCCTGTCGGGGCGGTGGCAACCGTCCGCAGGAGACGCTCGGCCTCCTCGGCGGACAGCCGCGCGCCGGGCTTGGTGGCGATCAGACCGTTGATCAGCGGGGTGAGCGGTCCGGCCTGTCTGACCTCGGGCACCGGGCCCAGGGCGATGGCGTACATGGTCTCCGTCACCGACTCCCGCAGGAACGGTGAGTGGCCGTCGACCGCCTGGAAGAGGGTCGCGCCCAGCGCCCATAAGTCGGCCTCCGGGCCCGGTCTTTCGCCGGCGAGGCGCTCGGGGGCGATGAAGTCGACCGATCCCACGAGCTGGCCGGTCACGGTGAGGGTCGAGGTGTCGGACGCCTGGGCGATACCGAAGTCGGTCAGGACGACCCGGTCGTCCTCGGTGAGCAGCACGTTGGCGGGCTTCACGTCCCGGTGCAGGACTCCGGCCCGGTGGGCGGCCCGCAGTGCGGCGAGCACGCCGAGGCCGATCCTGGCGGCCTCTTCGGGCGGGACCGGGCCGTGCTCTCGGATCACGTCGGCGAGGGTGGTGGAGGGGACGTACTCCATGACGATGGTGGGCAGGCCCTCGTCGTCCACCACGTCGTGGACGACGACGACATTGGGATGGCTGATCCGGGCGGCGCTGCGGGCCTCTCGGCGGGTCCGCTCGAAGAGGGTGGCGAGATCGCCCTCGGAGAGGTGGGGCTGGGGGTGGAGCCTCTTGACGGCGACATGGCGGCCGAGGACGGTGTCGTGGGCGCGCCAGACGGTGCCCATACCGCCTCGGCCGATGCGGTCGAGGATGCGGTACCGGCCGGCGATCAGCCGTTCTTCGTCAGACAAGGTTCTCCCCCAACGGCACCTGATCTCCGGCCCGTTGAAGGGCACGCAGTGTCGAGCGGGTAATCATACTTTCAAGCGAGAGCGTATGTCGGAGCCCGACATGCCGACGCCGGGGCAGACGTTCCCGCCGAACGGTCGATGATCGGCACCCGCCGGCAGCCCCATGGGACAGTCGCATATCGGGTTTACGCACATGACTCAGTCCACTACTGTGAACTGAATAGTGCAGCACGATGGACGAACTCCAAGTCAACCCCTGGAAGCCCCGTGACCACCTCCAGCAGCGCCCCGACGTCGTCGCAGAGCACGGCCCCGGTGGCCGCCACGCCCACCCCCGGGCCCCGCCGCTTCGGCTCCCTCGGCCCTGTCGGTCTGGTGCTTGCCGGAGGAGTCTCCGTGCAGTTCGGCGCGGCGCTCGCCGTGACCCTGATGCCGAGGGCGGGCGCCCTGGGAGTCGTGACCCTGCGACTGCTGGTGGCCGCGCTCGTCCTCCTCGTCGTCTGCCGCCCCCGGCTGCGCGGGCACTCCCGTACCGACTGGGGCACGGTCGTCGCCTTCGGCCTCACCCTCGCCGCGATGAACGGCCTCTTCTACCAGGCCGTCGACCGCATCTCGCTCGGCGCCGCCGTGACCCTCGAGTTCCTCGGCCCTCTCGCCCTCTCGGTGCTCGCCTCCCGCCGCGCGGTCAACACCGTCTGGGCCGCGCTCGCGCTCGCCGGCGTCTTCCTCCTCGGCGGCGGCGACTTCGGCGACCTGGACCCGGTGGGCGTGGCCTTCGCGCTGGGCGCGGGCGCCATGTGGGCGTCGTACATCGTCTTCAGCGCCCGCACCGGCCGCCGCTTCCCGCAGGCCGACGGCCTCGCCCTGGCGATGGCGATCGGCGCGCTGGCGTTCCTGCCGCTCGGCATCGCGGAGTCCGGCACCAAGCTGCTCGACCCGGTGACCGTGGGCCTGGGCGCGGCGGTGGCCGTCATGTCCTCCGTCCTGCCCTACACCCTCGAACTCCTCGCCCTGCGCAACCTCCCCGCCTCCACCTTCGCGATCCTCATGAGCCTGGAGCCGGCCATGGCCGCCCTCGCGGGCTTCCTGATCCTGGACCAGTCACTGTCCCCGCTCCAGGCGCTCGCGGTCGCCTTCGTGATCGCGGCGAGCATGGGGGCGGTACGGACCCAGGTGGGACGGGGCAGGGCCGGCACTCCGTGAGTGAAACCGGTGCGGGGCTCCTGGCCCTCCGCGCCTTGGCTCGGGCGTGGTCCGCCGGACTCTGGCAGCGATCACGGGAGCTGTCACTGTCAGTGAAGCGCCGGGATGCGCCGTGCGATCGTGGCCCATGGATGAGCTTTTCGGCAGTGCCTCGTCCATCAGGTCTCGTCGGGACTGTCCGCGAGAGATCCGCCTATCCAGAAGGACAGTGCCTTTTGATCTTTGCTCAGTGAGCGACGTATGGCGTTGACCAACTGCACCTGCGCTCGAGCGGGCGCCCTGTTGGCCTGCGCGAACTCCTCCTGGCTCAACGGATCGCGTGCCGGGTCGCGTGCCGGGTCACGTGCCACCTGGTTGAGGAACTCGTTGATGGCCTTGCCGAAGTTGTCGATCTCCACCGCGACGGGCGCGGGGGCGACCAGGCTGGCACGGGTCAGGGTCGCGCTCCACTCGCTCCAGTCGTAGTCCCAGCCTTGTCGGCCGGCGTGGGCGCGGCTGATGATCATGGTGAATTTGGCGTAGTGGCTGATCAGTTCCTGGTAGGCGACCAGCTGCTTGTCCCGCAGCCACTGACGGTCCTGGGCCCGGTGCGTGACGATGCCCCCGACCAGGACCCCGATCGTGGCGGACAGCGCCCCGGCGGCCGTTGTCACCAGTGTGTCCAGCAGTGCCACCCCAAGCCCCGTATTCCCCGTCCGCTCGAACATCGGCGGCTCGAACCTACTGGTGACCAACCTCCGGTGACAATGCTCAACCGCCATGGCGCAGGAGCCAGAGCGGCGGGTCACGCGAGCAATGATCTTTTTGCTGCGGTGACGGCTCCCTCGGTGCCGCCCGAGCTCCAGCGGAGCGTGTCCAGCCGGTACCCCGGCTCACGGTCAGGAATCGAACGGTCCCTCCCCGTGATCGCTGACAGAGCCGTCCGCCGGCCCCGGAGGCGTGAGCCCGCCGGCTCCTCCCGCCCGGGGACATGCTGCTGGCTGTCGCCCGCCAGGCCCGCCGTCCGAGTCCGCCCAGGCGGTACGTGCCGTACCGGGGCGCGTGTTCGGGCTCGCGCGAGGGGTGCTGCGGCGGAACCGGTCGAGGCTACTCCCGCCGTCGCCGTCGCCGTCGTTGCCCGGCGGGGCCCCGTGGGACTCGGAGGCGTGAGCCCGGCGCATTTCCCACGAAGACCTGCTGCTCGCTGTCGCCCTAAGGCCTGCCGCTCGAGTCCGCGCACCGGGCCGTACGTGCCGCGCCGGAGCGCGGGTGTCCGGGTTCGAGCCAGGGGTTCTGGTGCGGCGGAACTGGAGTGAGGCTTCCGGCGCCGTCGTGGCCCGGCGGGCCCGTGGGGCTCGGAGGCGTAGTCGCGGGCGCCAGGCAGACGTCGTTCCGGGGCTTCAGGGCATGGGCTTCTCCCACACGGAGACATGCTGCTCGCTGTCGCCGGTGAAGGGCTGCCGTTCCCAGTCCTCCCACCGGTCCCGCAGCCGCATCCCGGCCAGCCGGGCCATCAGGTCGAGTTCGGCGGGCCAGACGTAGCGGAAGGGGATGGACCGGAACGAGCCCTGTCCGTCCTCCGTGACGTTGACGTGGTGGGAGGCCATCGCCTGGGTGGCCACGTCGTACGTGTCGAAGCCCAGGCGCCTCTCGCCGACGTGGAAGGGGACGGCGTTCTGCCCGGGCGGGAGTTTCCGCAGCTGGGGGACCATGACCTCGACGACGAAGGTCCCACCCGGCTCCAGATGGCCGGCGACATTGCGGAAACAGTCCACCTGGGCATCCTGGGTCGTCAGGTTCATGATCGTGTTGAAGAGCAGGTAGCCGACCGAGAACGTGCCGGGCGCGCGGGCCGTCGCGAAGTCCCCGATCGTCACCCCGACCGCCTCACCGCCAGGCTTGGCCCGCAGCCGGTCCGCCATCGCCCGGGACAGCTCGATCCCGTGCACCTCGATGCCCCGCCCGGCCAGCGGCAACGCGATCCGCCCGGTGCCGACGCCCAGCTCCAGGGCCCGTCCCTCTCCGGCCAGCTCTGCCAGCACGTCCACGGCCGGCTCGACCGCCTCGGGTGCGAACATCGCCGCCGACGACTCGTCGTACGTCGCCGCGACGGACTCTCCGAAGTATCCGTCGTCATCGATCACCGGGGGACCGTACTGCGGGGGAGGGGGCGGGCGCCTTCGAATATCGGCGCCCTGAATTAATGCAAGCACGCTTGCTTGTTTTCGGGGTCGCTGACATCCTCGCCCCATGGCAGACCCGACGCCCGTCATCGACGACCTGTGTGCGGAGAGCGAGGAACTCGACCTGCTGGTAGCCGAGTTGAGCCAGGAGCAGTGGTCGTTGCCGACCCCCGCCCCCGGCTGGACCGTCGCCCACCAGATCGCCCACCTCGCCTGGACCGACCACTCCTCCCTGCTCGCCGTCACCGACCAGGAGGCCTTCTCCCGCGAGGTCGAGAAGGCGCTGGCCGCGCCCGGGGACTTCGTGGACGACGGCGCGGAGGAGGGTGCCCGCAAGCCTCCGGCGCGACTGCTCGCCTACTGGCGGGCGGGCCGCGAGGACCTGGCGGAGGCCCTGCGTGCGGCACCCGAGGGGGCCCGCTTCCCCTGGTACGGGCCGCCCATGTCCACCGCCTCCATGGCCACCGCACGTCTCATGGAGACCTGGGCCCACGGCCTGGACGTGGCGGACGCGCTGGGGGTGGCCCGTGCGGCGACCGACCGGATCCAGCACATCGTCCGCCTCGGCATCCGCACCCGCGACTTCGCCTTCGGGGTGCACGGCCTGACCCCGCCTTTCGAGCAGTTCCGCGTCGAACTCACCGCACCCTCCGGCGAGTTGTGGTCCTACGGCCCCGAGGACGCCACCGACCGCGTCACCGGCCGCGCCCTCGACTTCTGCCTCCTGGTCACCCAGCGGGCACACCGCGCCGACCTCGCCCTGACCGCCGCGGGGGAGGACGCCGACCGATGGCTCGACATCGCCCAGGCCTTCGCGGGCCCGCCCGGCACCGGCCGCCCGGCGAAGGGGGCGGGCGGATGACTCTCCGTATAGGGAACGCCTGCGGCTTTGACGGCGACCGTTTCGACGCCCTGTGTGCGGAGGGCATGGGGGCCGGTGGGTGGCTCGGCGTCGCTTCAGCGCCGCGGGTGTTCGCGGGCCTGCCTGGTGTCGGGCGCCCGGCGAAGGGGATGGCCAGATGACTCTCCGTATAGGGAACGCCTGCGGCTTTGACGGCGACCGCTTCGATGCCCTGTGTGCGGAGGGTACGGGGGCCGGTGGGTGGCTCCGCGTCGCTTCAGCGCCGCGGGTGTTCGCGGGCCTGCCTGGTGTCGGCCGCCCGGCGAGAGGGGCGGGCGGATGACTCTCCGTATCGGGAACGCCTGCGGCTTTGACGGCGACCGTTTCGACGCCCTGCGTGCGGAGGGTTCGGGGGCCGGTTGGTGGCTCGGCGTCGCTTCAGCGCCGCGGGTGTTGGCGGGCCCGCCCGGCACCGGCCGCCCGGTGAGGGGGACGGCCGGATGACCCTGCGCATCGGGAACGCCTCCGGCTTCTACGGCGACCGCTTCGACGCCCTGCGCGAGATGCTCACCGGTGGCGAACTCGACGTCCTCACCGGTGACTACCTCGCCGAGCTGACCATGCTCATCCTGGGCCGGGACCGGCTGAAGGACCCCGGGGCCGGATACGCCCGCACCTTCCTGCGCCAACTCGAGGAATCCCTCGCCCTCGCGCACGAGCGGCGCGTCCGGATCGTGGCCAATGCCGGTGGTCTCCATCCCGCCGGACTGGCCTCCCGTATACGGGAGTTGGCGGACCGGCTCGGCCTGCCGGTCCGGGTCGCCCATGTCGAGGGTGACGATCTCACCGCCGAGCACCCCGGTGCCCTGGCCGCCCACGCCTACCTCGGCGGCTTCGGTATCGCCGCCTGTCTCAGGGCGGGCGCGGACGTGGTGGTGACCGGCCGGGTGACGGACGCGGCCCTGGTCACCGGGCCCGCCGCCGCCCACTTCGGCTGGTCGCCGACGGACTACGACCGCCTCGCGGGGGCCGTCGTCGCCGGGCACGTCCTGGAGTGCGGGACACAGGCGACCGGCGGCAACTACGCGTTCTTCGCTGAAGGTGAGCGGGATCTGAGACGGCCCGGCTTCCCCCTCGCCGAACTCCACGAGGACGGCACCGCCGTCATCACCAAGCACCCCGGCACCGGCGGCTTCGTGGACGTCGGCACGGTGACGGCCCAGCTGCTGTACGAGACCCAGGGCGCCCGGTACGCCGGCCCCGACGTCACCGCCCGCCTCGACTCGGTCCGGCTCACCCAGGACGGACCCGACCGCGTCCGGATCTCCGGCGTGCGCGGTGAGGCTCCGCCGCCCACCCTCAAGGTCGGCCTCAACCGCCTCGGCGGCTTCCGCAACGAGGTCACCTTCGTCCTGACCGGCCTGGACATCGAGGCCAAGGCCACGCTCGTGCGGGAGCAGCTGGAGACACACCTGGCCAAGGTCACCGACGTGCGCTGGGACCTGGTCCGCACCGACCGCCCGGACGCCGACACGGAGGAGACCGCCAGCGCCCTGCTGAGACTCGTCGTCCGGGACGCGGACCAGGAGGTCGTCGGACGGGCGCTCAGCGGAGCCGCCGTGGAGCTGGCCCTTGCGAGCTACCCCGGGTTCCATGTGCTGGCGCCACCGGGGAAGGGCTCGCCTTATGGGGTCTTCGAGGATGTGTACGTCCCTCATGGGGCCGTGGACCATATGGCCGTCCTCCACGACGGTCGACGCATCCCCGTGGCACCGGCCCAGGAGACCGCCGTACTCGAGAAGCCACCGGAACCACCCCTGCCCGAGCCGCTGCCGCCCGGTCCGGCCCGGCGGGCCCCCCTCGGGCTCGTCGCCGGGGCCCGCAGCGGGGACAAGGGCGGGAACGCCAACGTGGGGGTGTGGGCACGGACCGACGAGAGCTGGCGGTGGCTCGCGCACACAATGACCGTGGACCGACTGCGCGAACTCCTTCCGGAGACAGCCGACTTGGACGTCACCCGGCACACTCTCCCGCACCTGCGCGCCCTGAACTTCGTCGTGGAGGGAATCCTCGGCGAGGGCGTCGCCGCCCAGCACCGTTTCGACCCGCAGGCGAAGGCCCTCGGCGAATGGCTGCGCTCCCGCCACCTGGAGATCCCGGAGGCCCTGTTGTGACCGTTCTGGCGACCGCCCTGGACTCGAAGAACACCGAGTACCGGGCCAACCGCGAGGCCATGCTCGCGAAACTGGACCAGCTGACCGCCGAACACGCCAAGGCGCTCGCGGGTGGAGGCGAGAAGTACGTCCAACGGCACCGCAAGCGCGGCAAGTTGCTCGCCCGGGAGCGCATCGAGCTGCTCCTCGACCCCGACACGCCCTTCTTGGAACTGTCCCCGCTGGCCGCCTGGGGCAGCGACTACACGGTCGGCGCCTCCCTCGTCACCGGGATCGGGGTGGTGGAAGGCGTGGAGTGCCTGATCACCGCCAACGACCCGACCGTGCGCGGCGGCGCGAGCAACCCGTGGTCGCTGAAGAAGGCCCTGCGGGCCAACGACATCGCCCTCGCCAACCGGCTGCCCTGCATCAGCCTGGTGGAGTCGGGAGGGGCCGACCTGCCGTCCCAGAAGGAGATCTTCATCCCCGGCGGGGCCATCTTCCGCGACCTGACCCGGCTGTCGGCGGCCGGCATCCCGACCGTCGCCGTCGTCTTCGGCAACTCCACCGCGGGCGGCGCCTACGTCCCCGGCATGTCCGACCACGTGATCATGGTCAAGGAGCGCGCCAAGGTGTTTCTCGGCGGGCCGCCCCTCGTCAAGATGGCCACCGGCGAGGAGAGCGACGACGAGTCCCTCGGCGGTGCCGAGATGCACGCGCGCGTGTCGGGCCTCGCGGACTACTTCGCCGTGGACGAGCGGGACGCGCTCCGGCAGGCCCGGCGCGTCGTCGCCCGCCTCAACCACCGTAAGGCGTACGGCGATCCGGGCCCCGCCGAGCCCCCCAAGTACGACCAGGACGAACTCCTCGGTATCGTCCCCGGCGATCTCCGCACACCCTTCGACCCGCGCGAGGTCATCGCCCGGATCGTCGACGCCTCCGACTTCGACGAGTTCAAGCCCCTGTACGGGACCAGCCTGGTCACGGGGTGGGCGGCGCTCCACGGACATCCGGTCGGGGTGCTGGCGAACGCCCAGGGGGTCCTGTTCTCCGAGGAGTCCCAGAAGGCGGCCCAGTTCATCCAGCTGGCCAACCAACGCGACATCCCGCTGCTCTTCCTGCACAACACCACCGGCTACATGGTCGGCAGGGAGTACGAGCAGGGCGGCATCATCAAGCACGGCGCGATGATGATCAACGCGGTCAGCAACTCCAAGGTCCCGCACCTCTCCGTGCTGATGGGCGCCTCGTACGGGGCGGGCCACTACGGCATGTGCGGACGCGCCTACGACCCCCGCTTCCTCTTCGCCTGGCCCAGCGCCAAGTCGGCCGTCATGGGCCCCCAGCAGCTCGCCGGCGTGCTCTCCATCGTCGCCCGCCAGTCGGCCGCCGCGAAGGGGATGCCGTACGACGAGGAGGGCGACGCCGCCCTGCGGGCCATGGTGGAGCAGCAGATCGAGTCCGAGTCGCTGCCCATGTTCCTGTCCGGGCGGCTCTACGACGACGGCGTCATCGACCCCCGCGACACCCGGACGGTACTGGGACTGTGCCTGTCCGCGATCCACACCGCGCCCTACGAGGGCGCACGCGGCGGCTTCGGCGTCTTCCGGATGTGAGGGACACCAGTGATTTCTGAGGGACACCCAGTGATTTCTGCACTCCTTGTGGCCAACCGGGGCGAGATCGCCTGCCGGATCTTCCGCACCTGCCGTGAGCTGGGCATCCGGACGGTCGCCGTGCACTCCGACCCGGACGCGAACGCCCTCCACACGCGCGTGGCGGACGCGGCGGTACGACTGCCGGGCGCGGCCCCCGCCGACACCTACCTGCGCGCCGACCTGATCGTGAAGGCGGCCATCGCCTCCGGCGCCGACGCCGTGCACCCCGGTTACGGCTTCCTCTCCGAGAACGCCGACTTCGCGCGGGCCGTCCTGGGCGCGGGCCTGGTCTGGATCGGGCCGCCCCCGTCCGCGATCGAGGCGATGGCGTCCAAGACCCGCGCCAAGGAACTGATGGGGCTGGCGCCCCTCGCCGACGTGACGCCGGCCGATCTGCCGGTGCTGGTGAAGGCGGCCGCGGGCGGCGGAGGCCGCGGCATGCGCGTCGTCCGCCGCGTCGAAGACCTGCCCGCCGCCCTGGAGAGCGCCCGCGCCGAGGCCACGAGCGCCTTCGGCGACGGCGAGGTCTTCGTCGAGCCGTACGTCGAGGACGGCCGCCACGTGGAGGTCCAGATCCTCGCGGACACCCACGCCACGGTCTGGGCCCTCGGCACCCGCGACTGCTCCCTTCAACGCCGCCACCAGAAGGTGATCGAGGAGGCCCCGGCCCCCGGACTCCCGGAGGACCTCAGGGAGGAACTGCACGAGCTGGCGGTACGAGCGGCGCGCGCGGTGGACTACGTGGGCGCGGGCACGGTCGAGTTCCTGGTCTCCGGCACCAAGGCGCACTTCCTGGAGATGAACACCCGCCTCCAGGTCGAGCACCCGGTCACGGAGGCGGTGTTCGACCTGGACCTGGTCGCGGAACAGATCCGCATCGCCGAAGGCGCCCCGTTGCCCGACGAGCCCCCACGCGCGCGTGGCCACGCCGTCGAAGCGCGCCTCTACACCGAGGACCCCGCGCGGGACTGGACCCCGCAGACCGGCACCCTGCACCGCCTTTCCCTCCCACCCGCGGTCCGCCTGGACACGGGGTACGAGGACGGCGACCCGATCCCCGTCCACTACGACCCGATGCTCGCCAAGGTCGTCGCGTACGCCCCCACGCGCGCGGAGGCGATCCGCAAACTGGCGGGCGCGCTGGAGAGGGCGACGATCCACGGCCCGACCACGAACAGGGACCTGCTGGTGAACTCCCTGCGCCACAAGGAGTTCACGACGGCCCGCATGGACACCGGCTTCTACGACCGTCACCTGCCCGAACTCACCGAACCGGCCCCGGACTTGTTGGCCCCCCTGGCGGCGGCCCTCGCGGACGCCCACGGCCGCTCCCGCTTCGGAGGCTTCCGCAACCTGCACTCGGCCCCGCAGACCAAGCGCTACGAGATGGCGGGCGAGGACCACGAGGTCCGCTACCGCCACACCCGGGAGGGCCTGGAGGCGGAGGGGGTCCGGGTGATCCACGCGGACGCGGGCGGGGTCGTCCTCGAAGTGGAGGGCGTGCGGCGACGGTTCGAGGTGGCCAGGTACGGCGACCAGCTGTACGTGGGCAGAACGGCCCTCAGAGCCCTGCCCCGCTTCCCGGACCCCACGTCCACGCACGCCCCGGGCTCCCTGCTGGCCCCCATGCCGGGAACGGTCGTACGGGTCGCGGACGGCCTGACGGAGGGATCAGCCGTGGAAGCCGGCCAGCCCCTCCTGTGGCTGGAGGCAATGAAGATGGAACACAAGATCACGGCCCCGGTGAAAGGCGCACTAGCTGCGCTGAATGTAGTACCCGGCCAACAAGTAACGGTCGGTTCTCTACTGGCGGTAGTCCAACCCACCTAGGGGCGCGGGGCCGTATCGATTTGCGGCTACCGCCGCGCGGGCGCGACCAGCCCCAACGAAGGAGCCACATGTCCACGATCGAAACCGACGAGCACAAAGCCCTCCGAGAAGCCGTATCCGCCCTGGGTAAACGCCACGGCCGCGACTACGACAGAGAAGCCCTGTGGGCCGAAGCAGCCAAGCTCGGCTACCTCGGCGTCAACCTGCCGGAGGCATACGGCGGTGGAGGCGGCGGAATCGCCGAACTCTCCATCGTCCTGGAGGAGCTCGGTGCGGCCGGCGCCCCCCTCCTGATGATGATCGTGTCCCCGGCGATCTGCGGCACGGTGATCGCCCGCTTCGGCACGGAGTCCCAGAAGCGGGACTGGCTCCCCGCACTCGCCGACGGCACCCGCACGATGGCTTTCGGCATCACGGAACCCGACGCCGGTTCCAACAGCCACCGCATCAGCACCACGGCCCGCCGCGACGGCGCCGACTGGCTGCTGACCGGCCGCAAGGTCTTCGTCTCCGGCGTCGACATAGCCGACGCCACCCTCATAGTCGGCCGCACGGAGGACTCCCGGACCGGCCGTCTCAAGCCCTGCCTCTTCATCGTCCCCCGGGACGCACCGGGCTTCGGCAGGCGCCGTATCGAGATGGAACTGGACGCCCCGGAGAAGCAGTTCGAGCTCACCCTCGACGACGTACGCCTCCCCGCCGAAGCCCTCGTGGGAGACGAGGACGCGGGCCTACTGCAACTCTTCGCCGGCCTCAACCCCGAACGCATCATGACGGCCGCCTTCGCGATCGGCATGGGCCGCTACGCGCTCTCCCGGGCCATCACCTACGCCAAGGACCGCACGGTGTGGAACACCCCCATCGGCGCCCACCAGGCCATCGCCCACCCCCTCGCCCAGGCGCACATCGAGCTCGAACTGGCCCGCCTGATGATGCAGAAGGCCGCCCACCTCTACGACGAGGGGGACGACGTGGCCGCGGGAGAGGCCGCCAACATGGCGAAGTACGCCGCGGGGGAGGCCTGCGTGAAGGCCGTCGACCAGGCGGTCCACACCCTCGGCGGCAACGGCCTCACCCGCGAGTTCGGGATCGCCTCGCTGATAACGGCCGCGCGCGTGGCTCGTATCGCACCGGTCAGCAGGGAGATGATTCTCAACTACGTCTCCCACCAGACCCTGGGCCTGCCCAAGTCGTACTAGGCCGTTCCTGGTAGCGGCCGTCTTGGAGGAACCGTGTTCCGCAGCGAGTACGCAGACGTCCAGCCCATAGAACTGCCCATCCACGAGGCGGTGTTGTCCCGCGCAGCCGAGTTCGGTGACGCGCCCGCCCTCATCGACGGCACCGACGGCACCACCCTCACGTACGGACAGCTCGACCGGTTCCACCGCCGCGTCGCCGCGGGCCTCGCGGAGGCGGGCGTCGCCAAGGGGGACGTACTCGCGCTGCACAGCCCCAACACGATCGCCTTCCCGACCGCGTTCTACGCCGCCACGCGCGCGGGTGCCTCGGTCACGACCGTGCACCCGCTGTCCACGCCGGAGGAGTTCGCCAAGCAGCTCGGCGACTCCGCCGCCCGCTGGATCGTCACCGTCTCGCCGCTCCTGGACACGGCCCGCAGGGCCGCCGAACTCGCGGGCGGGGTACGGGAGATCTTCGTCTGCGACAGCGCCCCCGGTCACCGCTCCCTGATCGACATGCTGGCCTCGACGGCCCCCGAGCCCGACGTCGCCATCGACCCGGTGACGGACGTGGCGGTCCTGCCGTACTCCTCGGGCACCACCGGCACCCCCAAGGGCGTGATGCTCACGCACCGGCAGATCGCCACCAACCTCGCCCAGCTGGAACAGCTGATGTCGGCGGGCCCCGAGGACCGCGTCCTCGCGGTGCTGCCGTTCTTCCACATCTACGGCCTCACGGCCCTCATGAACGCGCCCCTGCGCCTCGGCGCCTCCGTCGTCGTCCTGCCCCGCTTCGACCTGGAGACCTTCCTCGCGGCGATCCAGAACCACCGCATTACCGGCCTGTACGTGGCCCCGCCGATCGTCCTCGCCCTCGCCAAGCACCCGCTGGTCGAGCACTACGACCTGTCGTCCCTGCGCTACATCGTCAGCGCCGCCGCCCCACTGGACGCCCGCCTCGCCGCCGCCTGCTCGGCCCGGCTCGGCCTCCCGCCCGTCGGCCAGGCGTACGGCATGACGGAGCTCTCGCCCGGCACCCACGTCGTCCCGCTGTCCGCCATGCGCGAGGCACCGGCCGGGACCGTCGGCAAGCTCGTCGCCGGAACCGAGATGCGGATCGTCTCCCTGGACGACCCCGACAAGGACCTCGACATCGGCGAGCCCGGCGAGATCCTCATCCGCGGCCCGCAGATCATGAAGGGCTACCTCGGCCGCCCCGACGACACCGCTGCCATGATCGACCCCGACGGCTGGCTGCACACCGGGGACGTAGGCCATGTCGACGCCGCCGGCTGGCTGTTCGTCGTCGACCGGGTCAAGGAGCTCATCAAGTACAAGGGCTTCCAGGTGGCCCCCGCCGAACTGGAGGCCCTCCTGCTCACCCACCCCGGCATCGCCGACGCGGCCGTCATCGGCGCCTACAACGACGAGGGCAACGAGGTTCCGCACGCCTTCGTCGTCCGCCAGCCCACCGCGAGCGGCCTGTCCGAGGGCGAGGTCATGATGTACGTCGCCGAGCGCGTCGCCCCCTACAAACGCGTCCGGCAGGTCACCTTCGTCGACGCGGTGCCCCGGGCCGCCTCCGGCAAGATCCTCCGACGGCAGCTCAGGGAGCGCACATGACACTGATCGCCCGCACGCGCGCGCGGGGCGTCGAGACCCTCACCCTCGACTCCCCGCACAACCGCAACGCTCTGTCGGCGGCGCTGGTGGGGGAGCTGGCCGCCGCGCTGACGGACTGCGCCAAGGAACCGGACGTCCGCGCGATCGTCCTCACCCACACCGGCAACACCTTCTCCGCGGGCGCCGACCTGAAGGACCCGCCGGACCCGGCCGCCCTGGTCCGGCTCCTGCGGCAGCTGGTGGAGCTCGGCAAGCCGGTCGTCGCACGCGTCACCGGCCACGTCCGCGCGGGCGGCCTCGGCCTCCTCGCCGCCTGCGACATCTCGGCGGCCGCCACGGAGTCCACCTTCGCCTTCACCGAGGTGCGGATCGGGCTCGCCCCCGCGGTCATCTCACTGACCCTGCTGCCCCGCACCGACCCCCGCGCCCTCGCCCGCCACTACCTCACCGGCGAGCGCTTCGACGCGGCCGAGGCCGCCCGTATCGGCCTGGTGACGGCGGCGGGCGACGACGTGGACGCCGTACTCGAACCGATCCTGGACGGTCTGCGCCGGGCCGCCCCCGAGGCCCTGGCCGAGACGAAACGGCTGCTCACGGCTAAGGTGCTGGAGACCTTCGACCGGGACGCTGCCGATCTGACCGCGCTCTCGGCCCGGCTGTTCGCCTCTCCGCACGCGCGCGAGGGCATGACGGCCTTCCTGGAACGACGGGATCCCTCATGGGTGGTGTGACCACGATCGGCGACCGGGCCGACCGCGTGCCGAAGCAGGACCGCAGCCGGGCCACCCGGCAGCGCCTCCTCGAAGCGGCCGTCGCCTGCCTCGCCGAACACGGTTGGTCCGGCTCCACGGTCACCGTCGTCGCCGAACGCGCCGGCGTCTCCCGAGGCGCCGCCCAGCACCACTTCCCGACGAGGGAGGACCTGTTCACGGCGGCCGTCGAGTACGTGGCGGAGGAACGCTCCACGGCCCTGCGCGCCCTGTTCCCGCAGGGCGCGGCGGACGACCGGCGCGCGGTGATCTCCGCCCTCGTCGACCTCTACACCGGCCCCCTCTTCCGCGCCGCCCTCCACCTCTGGGTCGCCGCCTCCAACGAGGAGCAACTGCGCCCCCAGGTGACGGAGTTGGAGGCACGCGTGGGCCGCGAGACACACAGGATCGCGGTGGACCTGCTGGGCGCGGACGAGTCGAAACCGGGCGTCCGAGAAACGGTCCAGGGCCTCCTGGACATGGCGAGGGGCTTGGGCCTCGCCAACCTGCTCACGGACGACGAGGCCAGGCGGGACAGGGTGGTGACCCAGTGGGCAGCACTACTGAACGAGGCGCTGAGCTAGTCAGGGGCGCGGGGAACTGCGCGACCAGCCACAACCGACCCGCAGTCGCCCACACTCCTCAGGCACCCCTTCAGTGGGCGATACTTCCGTACCCCTCAATGTCCTGAGGATCGCGAGACCCGGGCCCCACATACCGCGCAGAAGGCCGCACCAACCGCCCCGTCCGCTTCTGCTCAAGAATGTGCGCCGACCACCCCGCCGTACGCGCACACGTGAACATCGACGTGAACATGTGCGCCGGCACCTCCGCGAAGTCGAGCATGATCGCCGCCCAGAACTCCACGTTGGTGGCGAGCACCCGGTCCGGCCGCCGCGCGTGCAACTCCTCCAGCGCCGCCTTCTCCAGCGCCTCCGCGATCTCGAACCGCGGCGCCCCCAGCTCACGCGCCGTACGACGCAACACGCGCGCGCGTGGATCCTCGGCCCGGTACACCCGGTGCCCGAACCCCATCAGCCGCTCACCGCGGTCCAGCGCCTGCTTGACGTAGGCCTCCGCGTCGCCCGTCCGCTCGATCTCCTCGATCATCCCGAGCACCCGGGAGGGCGCACCGCCGTGCAGCGGCCCGGACATCGCACCCACCGCCCCGGAAAGCGCGGCGGCGACATCCGCACCGGTGGAGGCGATCACGCGCGCGGTGAACGTCGACGCGTTCATCCCGTGCTCCGCGGCCGACGTCCAGTACGCGTCCACGGCCGCGACATGCTTCGGGTCCGGCTCCCCGCGCCAGCGGATCATGAACCGCTCGACGACGGACTGCGCCTTGTCGATCTCCCGCTGCGGCACCATCGGCAGCCCCTGCCCGCGCGCGGACTGGGCGACGTACGAAAGAGCCATCACGGCCGCCCGGGCGAGGTCGGCACGCGCCTGCTCGGCATCGATGTCCAGCAGCGGTTTCAGCCCCCACACCGGGGCGAGCATGGCGAGCGCCGACTGGACGTCCACGCGGATGTCCCCGGAGTGCACCGGGATCGGGAACGGCTCGGCGGCCGGGAGGCCGGGATTGAAGGCGCCGTCGACCAGCAGCCCCCACACGTTGCCGAACGAGACATGGCCGACCAGATCCTCGATGTCGACGCCCCGGTACCGCAGCGCGCCGCCCTCCTTGTCGGGTTCGGCGATCTCCGTCTCGAACGCGACGACTCCTTCGAGGCCGGGTACGAAGCCGGGGTCAAAGTCGGACATCAGGCGGCTCCTCGTGATGTGAACGACGGATGACGCCACGATATCCCCGAGTGCCACCTTTGGGGAGGGCAAGCGGCACTCAGTGCCACCACCAGTGAGGAGACGATCCGTACGGCAAGATGACGACGTGACCGACGCCGCACACGCCGTCTTCCCGGACCCCGCCTCGATGCGCGAGCAGTACCGCGCGGAGGGTCTCGCCGAGACCGACCTGGCCGCCACGCCCGTCCGACAGTTCGCGCGCTGGTTCAAGCAGGCGGCCACCGAGGCGCACCTCTTCGAGCCGAACGCCATGGTGGTCTCCACCGCGGACGCCGAGGGCCGCCCCAGCTCCCGCACGGTCCTGCTCAAGCAGTTCGACGAACAGGGCTTCGTCTTCTACACGAACTACGACTCCCGCAAGGCGAGAGACCTCGCGCAGAACCCGTACGTCTCCCTGCTCTTCCCCTGGCACCCCATGGCCCGCCAGGTCATCGTCACCGGCCTCGCCCGCCGCACCGGCCGCGACGAGACCGCCGCCTACTTCCGCACCCGCCCGCACGGCTCCCAGCTCGGCGCCTGGGCCAGCGCGCAGTCCTCGGTGATCGAGGCACGCGAGCAGGTCGACACCGTCTACGCGGAACTGGCCGCCCGCTACCCCGAGGGCGAACAGGTCCCGGTCCCGCCGCACTGGGGCGGCTTTCGGGTGGCGCCGGAGACGGTCGAGTTCTGGCAGGGCCGCGAGAACCGCCTGCACGACCGGCTGCGGTACGTGGCGGAGCCGGACGGGAGCTGGCGGGTGGAGCGGCTGAGTCCCTGAAACGCAGGCGACCCGCGAGCTCTGGGTCCCTCCGCCTTGCGGCGGGGGAGCCGGCCGGACGTTACCGGCGAGCTCGCGGGTCGGGTGACTGCGTTGGATTGGCCGGCTGCGTGCATCTCGTACACGCTGGTCCGGCACCGCACTCGGTGGGTGACGGGCCGCTAGCCCGCAGCCACCTCTTCCGTCCGGTATGAATACATCTGCCGAACCACCTCCTCTCCGAAGTACCTGCAGCCTAAGAAGACCGTCCCGCGGGTTCAACCCCTTTTTTTCCGGGGCCGTGATCACCTAGCGTGCGGCCCATGACGCAGCGACGAGCGGTCCTCAGCGGTTCCCCCTTCGAGGAACAGATCGGGTACGCGCGCGCCGTGGTCGACGGGGACCGCGTGCACGTGTCCGGGACGACCGGGTTCGACTACGCCACCATGACGATCTCGGACGACGTGGTGGAGCAGGCCGAGCAGTGCCTTCGGAACATCGGGGCCGCGCTGACCGAGGCCGGGTGCACCTTCGCGGACGTGGTGCGGGTGCGCTACCTGCTGCCCGACCGGGAGGACTTCGAGCCCTGCTGGCCGGTCCTGCGCCGCCACTTCGGCGAGGTCCGCCCGGCGGCCACGATGCTGGTGTGCGGCCTCGCCGACCCCAGGATGAAGATCGAGATGGAGGCGTACGCGCGCAGGGGGAGCGGTGACATTGACTGACCTGCGGATCGAACCCGTCGTAGGGGACGAGATGGCCGAACAGTGGCGGCACGTGCACAACGTGATCGTTCCGCCCGCCGCCATGGGAGCCGAAGACGTACGGGAGCGCGTTCGGCGGTACCGGCTGGAGAACGCGTATCTCGGCGACACGCTCGTGGGGTGCTCGACCGTCCGGCCGCCGGAAGGGGAGGACTCCGTGGCGACCGTCATCGCGCGCGTGCTGCCCGATTACCGGGGACGGGGTTTCGGGAGGGCTCTCTACGAGAAGGGTCTTGATCATGCGCGTGTGCTCGGCGCCCGGGTGATCGAGACCTGCGTGCTGGCCGTCAATGGGGACGGGGTGCGGTTCGCGCTGGCGCGCGGGTTCGTCGAGGTCGACCGGTATGTGCTGGACGGCGAGAGCGACGAGTGGATCGACCTGCGGCTGGAGCCGGACCGGGGAGCCGTATGAGGGGTTCCGTGGCGTTTTTGCCGTACAACGATTCTCTCAATCTTGCGGGAACCCGGTGTGTGCTGCGTCACGTTCGAGTTCAATGATTGTTAGTGAGCGAAGCAGCCGGTAGGGGGTCCAGGTGAGTGCTTCCCGGCGTAGTGGGACCACCGACGAGCTGGGGCCGGACGGCCCCGGCGGTTCGGATCTGCTCGCCGCGTTGCTGGACGGCATGGACGCGGCACTCTGTGCCTTCGACGCGGACGGTGTGGTCACCCACTGGAATCGTGAGGCCGAGCGGATCCTCGGCTGGACCGCGGCCGAGGCCGTGGGACGGCACGGGTTCGCCGGGTGGGCCGTTCGGCAGGCGGACGCCGAGGAGGTCGAGGCGCGGCTGATGTCCGCCATGCAGGCGCCCGGGCGGCAGGTGCACGAGTTCGCGCTGCTGACCAAGGACGGCGGCCGGGTGCTCGTACGCACCCAGTCCGCGGCCGTGCGCGGGCCCGACGGGCAGCCGGCCGGGGTGTACTGCGCCTTCAGCGAGGTGCACACGCAGATCGATCTGGAGCGGTCGATCGCGCTCAGCGAGGCGCTGTTCGAGGACGCTTCGTGGGGTGTCGTGCTGGTCGACGCCGACCTGCGGCCCGCCGTGGTCAACGCGCACGCGGCCCGGTCCCTGGGCATCGGGCGTACGTCCGTGCTGGGGCGGCCCCTCGGGGAGCTGCTCGCGCAGGGCGTGGAGGAGCTGGAGAGCGCGCTGACCCATGTGCTGGCCGAAGGCGCGCCGCCGGCACCGGCCGAGATCTGGGTGGCGGTGCGGACCCCGGACGGCGAGAAGCGGCGCTGCTGGCGCTGCGGGTTCGTGCGGTTGTCCTCGCCGCTCGCGGAGGAACCGGTGCCATTGGGCGTCGCCTGGCTGTTCCAGGACGTCACCGAGGCCAAGCAGAGCGAGCAGGAGGCCTCGCTGCTGCGGTTCCGGACGAACCAGCTGCACCGGGCGGCCCGGGCGGCCGCGGAGTGCGAGGACCCGGCCGAAGCCGCCGTCGTCCATCTGGACTTCGCCCTCGCCGGGTTCGCCGACCACGCGCTGATCGACCGGGTGGCCGGGGGCGCGGTGGCCGACGGGGAGGAGACGGGTCCGGTCCGTCTCGTACGGGTCGCCGCGACGCCCTCCGGGGCACCCGGGCCGAGTCTGCAGGCGTCGGGCGCCGCCGGGCTGCCCGTGCGGTACGGGGAAGGGCATCCGGCGCTGCAGTGCGTGGACCGGGTGGGGTCGGTACGGGCGAGTGTGGGGTCGGCGTCGGGGGGCCCGGCCCGCGAGTGGGCCGAGGCCCGCCAGTGGCCCCCGGACGTGGTGCACGCGTTGTGCGCGGTGCTGCGGAGCCGGGGACGGACGCTCGGGGTCGTGACGTTTCTGCGCGGCTCCGGGAGGGGCCAGTTCGAGCGGGGCGACGCGGTGTACGCGGAGGACGTGGCGGTGCGGATCGCGGCGGCGCTGGATCTGGGTGGTGTCGTGAAGCGCGCGTAGAGCTAATGCCGGTAGAAGATCCGGTCCCCGTACTCCTCGAACACCCGCTCGTTCCACTCCAGGCCGCCGTCCACGTTCCCCGACCGCAGCAGCGGTGGCTCGATGCCCCGCTCCGCCAGCGCGCCCGCCGCCGTCGCCATCACGGCCTGGAGCAGCGCCGAGGTCACGACCGTGGAGGCCGGGGCGAAGGGGGCCGGGACGGTGTCCAGGGAGAGCTCCGCGTCGCCCGGGGCGATCTTGGAGTCGAGGACGACGTCGCAGTGGTCCTTGAGGAAGGTGCCGGAGCTGTGGCGGGGCTTCGTCGCCGTGGTGTACGCGACCGACGTGACACCGATGACCTTCACGCCGAGGGACCGGGCGGTCAGGGCCATCTCCACGGGCAGCGCGTTGCGGCCGGACAGGGAGATGATCACGAGGGCGTCCCCCGCGCGCAGGGGCGAGCAGTTCAGGACGGCGCTCGCGAGGCCGTCGACCCGTTCCAGGGCGGAGCCCAGGGTGGCCGGCCTGACGTCGACGCCCACGACGCCCGGCACCGCCAGCAGGTTCATGAGGGCGAGTCCGCCGGCCCGGTAGACGAGGTCCTGCGCGGCGAGCGAGGAGTGTCCGGCGCCGAACGCGAAGAGGCGGCCGCCGGCGGCGACGGTGTCGGCGAGGAGTTCACCGGCCGCGGTGACGGACTCGGTCTCCTCGTCGCGGAGCCGGCGCAGCAGCCCGATCGCGGCGTCGAGGAACTGTGCGGACAGCTTGCCGTCGGCGGTCGTGGAGCCCGTTTCGCCCATGCGTCGTCCAACCCTTCGTCGCTGTGTCGCGGATCACCGTGCGGTCTGGACCAGTGGGATGTCAATACGGCCGCGTGCCTGCTCGTAACCGCCTGGTTTCAACGGCGCGGCACGCTTGTCAGTGGCATCCGGCAGAATTGATGTCAGGGCCAGCGCACGCGCCGGGAAGCTGTCGAGCTTCCGGCAGATCTCATCAAGGGGCACGTATGTCCGGACTGATCGACACCACGGAGATGTATCTCCGCACCATCCTCGAGCTGGAGGAGGAAGGTGTGGTCCCCATGCGTGCCCGGATCGCCGAGCGTCTCGACCAGAGCGGGCCGACCGTCAGCCAGACGGTGGCGCGGATGGAGCGCGACGGGCTGGTGTCCGTCGCCAGTGACCGGCACCTGGAGCTGACGGACGAGGGCCGGCGGCTGGCCACCCGTGTGATGCGCAAGCACCGGCTCGCGGAGTGCCTGCTCGTGGACGTGATCGGCCTGGAGTGGGAGCAGGTCCACGCGGAGGCGTGCCGCTGGGAGCACGTGATGAGCGAGGCGGTGGAGCGCCGGGTGCTGGAGCTGCTGCGCCACCCCACCGAGTCGCCGTACGGCAACCCGATCCCGGGTCTGGAGGAGCTGGGCGAGAAGGACGGCCCGCATCCGTTCCTGGACGAGGGCATGGTGTCGCTGGCCGAGCTGGACCCGGGTCTCGACGGCAAGACGGTCGTCGTACGCCGTATCGGTGAGCCGATCCAGACGGACGCGCAGCTGATGTACACGCTGCGCCGGGCGGGTGTGCAGCCCGGTTCGGTGGTGAGCGTGACCGAGTCGGCCGGCGGGGTGCTGGTGGGCAGCGGCGGCGAGGCCGCGGAGCTGGAGTCGGACGTCGCCTCGCACGTGTTCGTCGCCAAGCGCTGACCGGCCGCGCGGGGCGGCACCGGGTCTCCACGGCCGGAACCGGTGGGGCGGTTGTGGTCGTTCCGGGTCTGGCCGGATCCGAGATTCACCGTGCGGAATCGCAGCGCTTCGACGCTTCCCGTGCGAGGCTGTCGCGTGGGGCATATGACCTGAGGGGGCGGGCGGATGTGCCGTGGACGTGGGGATGGCCCCGGCGCCTTTCGGTGCCGGGGCCGGTCCTCCCCTGTGCTGACCCGGAGCCCCGAGCTCTCAGGGTCATTCCCCTCGGACCGATGTCCCCGAGCGGTCCGCCTCCCGCTGAAGATCTCCCCTCGGTCGCGGCGATCATTCCTTGAGGGGGGTCACTCGAATGAGGGGTGTTACCGCGTGAGACCCGATTTTCGAATGCATATTCGATAGATTGACGGTCTGAGGGTGACGGGGCGCGGGGGATGTGCGCTACAGAGATGTACGACCAGGAAGCGGCAGACGGGGCAGGCACAGCGGCCAGGGGAGCTAGGGGGGTGCCAATGGCGCGGCGCATCGACGTGACCGGGGCGGGTGGCGTACGTCTTGCCGCCTGGGAGTTCGGTGACCCTCCCAAGACCGACCCGACGGACCCCGCGGAGAAACGATCACCCGGGGTGCTGTTACTCCACGGCCTGATGGGCCGTGCCTCGCACTGGGCGTCCACCGCCCGCTGGCTCTCCGAGCGCTACCGGGCGGTCGCGCTGGACCAGCGCGGTCACGGCCAGAGCGACAAGCCCCCTCGGGCCGCCTTCACCCGTGACGCGTACGTCGAGGACGCCGAGGCAGCCCTTGAACAGCTCGGCCTCGCGCCGACTGTCCTCATCGGCCATGCCATGGGCGCCCTGACCGCCTGGCAGCTCGCCGCCCGCCGGCCCGACCTGGTCCGCGGGGTGATCATCTGCGACATGCGGGCCTCCGCCCTCGGCGCCGCCTCGCAGCGGGAGTGGGGCGAGTGGTTCAAGGCCTGGCCCGTCCCCTTCGCCACACTGGCCGACGTACGCAAGTGGTTCGGTGAGGACGACCCGTGGGTGGAGCGGCCCAACCCGGCCCGCGGCGAGTTCTACGCCGAGGTGATGGCCGAGTCCCCCGACGGCTGGCGCCCCGTCTTCGAGCCCGAGCAGATGCTGTCGTCCCGCGAGACGTGGGTCTACGACGCCCACTGGGAGGAACTGACCCAGGTCAGGTGCCCCGCCCTGGTCGTCCGGGGCCTCGACGGTGAACTGGGCCGGGCCGAGGCTCAGGAGATGGTCCGCGTCCTGCCCCGCGGCGAGTACGCCGAGGTCGCCGACGCCGGCCACCTCGTCCACTACGACCAGCCGGACGCCTGGCGGGCCGCCATAGAGCCCTTCCTGGACGGCTTGGACGCCCTGGCCGATCCGGGCCCCGAGGAAACCGGCTGACGCTGTCCGGGGTGGAAACCGGCCGGCCCCCGGCGGACCAGGTCCACCGGAGGCCGGGTGAGGTCAGCGCACGTCGACGTAGTCGCCGCCGGCCGTGGCGCTCGCGGTCGTGACACTGCCCGTGAAGGAGTAGCGCCAGTAGCCGTCCGCGGTCGCCTTGACCGTGGTCTTCAGGTTCCCCGTGCTGTTCGTCGTGACCGTCTTCACGGTCGTGTACGTGGACGCGCCCTTCTTGCGGAACTGGAGCGCGACCTTCTGGCCCACGTACCCGTGGTAGCCGCCCAGGGTCTCCCAGTCGGCCCGGGAGAGCTTCCCGGTCACGGTGAGGGTCTTGTTCTTGGCGACGGGCTCGGGCGAGGCGTTGACCGTGAGGGCGGCGTCCCGCACCAGCGGCACCGACTTCACCGCGTGCCGGTCGGTGTGTCCGCTGCCGTCGGCGGACTCGGCCCAGGCGGCCGCCTGCCAGGTGCCGGCCAGGGCGTTGCGCCCGAAGTTCGAGCGCGGCTGGATGTAGGCGAACTGGACCGAGCAGGTCGCCGTCGTCGTGTTCACCTTGGTGCAGGACCCGGGCCAGGTGCCGTAGAGGATCGCGCTCGGGGCGTCGTAGGACCCCTTGTAGAGGTACATGTCGCCGCTCGCGATGCCGGACGGGTCGGTGGCGGTGAACGTCGCCGTGAACTCCTGGAGCGGCTGGTCGTCGAGCCGGACCGGCTTGCCGCCGTTGACGACGACGTTGGAGACACGGGTCGAGCCGACCGTCTCGTCGCCCTGCGTGGCCGGGCCCGCGAAGGCCCGCACGAGGGTACGGGTGAGGCTGCCGCCCCGGTCGTCGACGGCGGTGACGCGCAGGGTGACGTAGGCGGCCGAGGCCGGGACGGCGTACTGCGCCGAAGCGTCGGCCGCGAGGGCCAGGTCGGTCCAGGTGGTGCCGCCGTCGGTCGACGCGGCGAGGCCCGTGACGCGGGTGTTCGCGGTGCCCGCGTCGACGCCGCGGGTGGTCGCGGTCGCCGAGACCCGTACGGTCCCGGCGGCGGTCCGGCCGAAGGCGTCGAGACCCGAGACCTTCACCTGGGCGTCGATCAGCGGGAGGAAACGGTCCGAGGTGCCCGTGGAGGTGCTGCTGGAGCGGAACGTCCACTCGTCGCTCAGGTCCGTCGCCAGCCGCGCGTACGGCACCCGGCGGTGCAGGGTCTGCCGGAGCGTGTACGACTGCTCCTTCGCCGGCAGCGGCGAGGAACTCAGCGAGTGGGACGCGTCGATGCCGGAACCGTCGGCATAGACGACGCCGTCCTCGCCCGTCACCTTGTACGCGGACAGGGCGCGGTTGTCGGAACCCTGGTGGCCGTCGGCGTCCCCGAACGCGCTCGCCTCGTCCAGGAAGAACCTGCCGTTGTAGAGCTGTGAGGCCGTGCCCACCGGGTGCACCGGCTGGAGCGGGGCCGCACCGAGTGTCTCGCCCGCGCTGCTGCCCGCGGACAGCGTCCGGTCGGCCAGGCTCAGGTACTGGTCGTAGGTGCCGTAGTCCAGGAGCCGGCCGTACTCGACGCCCGGGGTGACGTACTCGGTGACCGGACCGCCCACCGGCACCGGGGTGCCGATGTAGACGCCGGTCCACTCGCCGAAGTCCGGGACGGTCTGCAGGGCGGCGGTGGTCCGGGTGCCCGGTGCGTGGACCTGGGTGACGGTCCTGGCCAGGGAGGCCCTGGTGACGTTCTTGACCGGCGAGGCGGGCACGGTGTTCTTGAAGCTGTGGGTGAGGTCGTAGCGGTAGGTGCTCGGTACGTTCGCCGAGGAGCCCTTCTTCGCCAGGACGTCGTGGATGCGCAGCGAGACGCCCGGCATCGTGAACGGCGTGACGTACACCTTGGCGTCGTCGGCGCCCGCGAAGCCCGCCAGGTCACCGCCCGGCACGGTCAGCCAGACGGCGGCGGACTGCCGGGTGGCGGTGGTGTCGTCGGTGCGGATGCCGGTCTCCTTGGCGGCCCGCTGGTCGAAGTTCACCGTCTTCGCGGCCGAACCGACCGTGAAGGACTGCGCGAGCAGATAGCTCGGCTGCTGCCAGTCGGAGTGCAGCGCCACCGAGAAGTAGTCACCGGGCGGCAGCTTCACGGTCGACGTCGGCCCGTACGCGTCGCTGTTCACCGCGTACGACGTCCAGGTCCTGCGGTCCCAGACGTAGAACAGCTTGGTCGCGACGTCCGCGTGAGTGATCGTCAGCTTGACGGAGTACGTCGAGGCGGCGGCCGTCGTCGCGACCGCGGGGGCCGGCTTCAGCGCGAGGCTCGCGGGCTCCCGGTCCGCCGCGCGCGCGGCGCTCGGCCGCACCGACACCGTGCCGTCGAGGGACGCGATCGCGTAGCGGGTCCGTTCCGCGCTGTCCGCCGCGGTGACACGGAGGTTCCGGCCGCCGACGAGGTCCACGCGGTCGCCGTTGCCCAACTCGACGCCGTGCGCGCCCGGCCGCGTGGTGATCTTCCCTGTGCCGCCCGCTGCCGGAGCCGCCGTGGCCGGGGGCGCGAGCAGCACGGACGCGGCGAGAACCGCCCCGCACAGCCCCGCCCCGGCGGATCTTCGAACACCGATCATGAAAAAAGCCCCCTCGCCCCTGATCCCCTTCGCGACCTTCCCGGTTCACACCTCACAGGAGTCGCTCGGTTCACTCTAAGCGGCGGCTCTGACACTCGAACACCGGCACCAGCAGGTCCGTGTCAGCCCTTGCTGACCGCCGTCAGGATCTCCGGCAGTCGACGGGCCGTGCGGGGGGCCGCCAGTCGTAGTCCCGCCAGCGTGATCGCGGTTCCGTACACCGCGCCGACCGGCAGCAGCACCCAGCTCCACTCGTCGCCGCCCGCAGTGAGGTTGGCCCAGACCGTCAGGGCGATCACGGGGGCGCACAGCAGGGCGGCCGAGACCATGCCGCCGACGACGGCGGCCGCGGCGAGGCCGGACTGCCCCGGGGCCACGTTCTTGTAGCCCTCCTGCGGAATCGAGTACGGGAAGCGCGCCGACGTCCACGCCCCGGTCGCCAGCATCGCCCCGAGCAGCGCGAAGGACACGCCGAGCACCTCGGGCAGCTTCGGCCAGTCACCGATCAGCGCGGTCGTGACGACGGTGACGAGCGTGGCGTACGGCAAGGTGATCACCAGCAACGCCAGTGCACGCGCGCGGAGTTCGACGTAGGCGTCCCGCGTCGAGGAGATCGTCATGGCGACCATCCAGAACGCGGAGGTGTCCTGCCCGAACTGGTTGTACATCTGCACGCCGAGCATGCCCGCGGCGAAGCACGCGAAATAGATGGACCCCGTGCCCTGCACCGCGTTGAACACCGGCACGATCAGCCCGATGGCCAGCGACGTCACCCACGCGGCCTTGGTCTTGGGGTCGCGCCACACATAACGCAGGCTGCGTTCCATGACGGTGCCGGTGCGCCCGGCGGGCAGCAGCCGGGCGAGCCCCGTCGAGTTCCGCTCACGCGCGGCCCCCTCGGCGGAGGGGAGCGTGGAGCCGTCGGGGGAGGTCATCAGCCGGGTCAGATGACGGGACCAGAGGGCGAGCAGGCCCGCCAACGCGGCTGCGGAGAGCGCGAGTTGCAGGACGGCGACCCCGTACGACCCCGCACTCGCCGAGTCGACCGCCCCGATCGCCGACGCGGGCGGCACCCACTTCAACACCTCCGCCGGACCGTCCAGTTGGCCAAGGCCACCCGAACCGAGCCGCTGCGCCCCGAAGTTCACGACCTGCGCGCCGACGGCGACGACCAGTCCGCTCAGCACCGCCAGATCGCGGCCCTTGCGGCTGGTCAGCAGCCGGATGTTGGCGACGGCGACGGCCCGCGCGAGCGCCACGCAGACCAGCAGCGCGAGCACGACCCCGAGTACGGCGAAGACGTACGCCGTGGCGCCGTGCGCGACCGAGACGACGGACCCGGCGAGCACGCAGAGCGTGAACACCGGCCCGATGCCGACCAGCGAGGCCGCCAGGAGCGCCCGCACCAGGGGCCGGGGCCGCAGCGGCAGCATCACCAGGCGGGTGGGGTCGAGGGTCTCGTCGCCGCCGGGGAAGAACAGCGGCATCACGGCCCAGCCGACCGCCAGCACGGCGACCAGCGGGACGACGACGGAGGCGGCGTGCTCGTCGCCGCGCAGGGCGATGAGACCGAGCAGCTGAAGGACCGAGAAGAGCAGTACGGCCACGGCCGAGGCGATGTAGGCGGCGCGCCGCCCACCGGACTGCCGCAGCCCGTTCCTGAGCAGCGACAGCTTCAGCCGTACGACGATCGGGGTGATGTCCTGCGTCATCGGGCCCCGCCGCCCAGCCAGTCGAGGTGCGTGCCGGTGTCCTGCCCCTGTGCGCCGACGAGTTCGAGGAACGCGCGCTGCAGTGAGGGCGCGGCGCCGCGCACCTCGTCGAGCGGCCCGTGGGCGCGGATGTGGCCGGCGGCCATGACGGCCACCCAGTCGCACAGGGACTCCACGAGCTCCATCACGTGCGAGGAGAAGACGACGGTGGCGCCGGAGGCCGTGTACCGCTCCAGCACGCCCCGGATGGTCTGCGCGGAGACGGGGTCGACGCCCTCGAAGGGCTCGTCGAGGAACAGCACTTCGGGGTTGTGGAGCAGGGCGGCCGCCAGCCCGATCTTCTTCCGCATCCCGGTCGAGTAGTCGACGACCAGCTTGTGCTGGGCCCCCGCCAGATCGAGCACGTCGAGCAGCTGGGCGGCTCGCCGGTCGACCTCGTTCCCGGGCAGCCCCCGCAACCGCCCGGAGTACGCGAGCAGTTCGCGCCCCGAGAGTCGTTCGAACAGCCGCAGTCCCTCGGGAAGAACGCCGATCCGGGCCTTGACGGCCACCGGGTCCTGCCACACGTCATGCCCGACGACCGCAACGGTTCCCTGATCGGGCCGCAGCAGCCCGGTCACCATGGAGAGAGTGGTGGTCTTTCCGGCCCCGTTGGGCCCGACGAGCCCGATGAACTTTCCGGCGGGCAACTCCAGATCGATCCCGGCGACAGCGACCTGCTGCCCGAACCGCTTCCAGAGCCCACGCACACTCACAGCCGACGTCATGAACGCCAACCTTAGGGGCGCGGGGCTGTGCTTGATTATGCGGCTCCGCCGCTCGGGCGCACGCTAGCGATCCCTACCGCACGCATAAGCAAGCGGCGAGATCAACTCCTCCGCATCCGGCAGCCACCGATTCGCGGGCGTAGGACGACAAGCCCACTGCACAGCCCCGGACGACCCGAACCGAGTAGGAGGCGCGGCGACATACGCCCCCTCCCCAAGCGCGACCAGATCAAGAGACGAGGGAGTCCACCCGAGCTTTCGTACCAACTCCGGCAGCTTCACCGACGCCCCCGGCAGAACGAAGAAGTGCATCCGGCGATCCGGCGTCAGCGTCACGGGCCCCAGCGTCAACTCCATCCGCTCCATACGGGCCAGCGCCAGGAACCCCGCGGTCTCCGGGACGGAGATCGCGTCGAAGGTCCGCCCCGTCGGCAACAGGATGGACGCCGTCGGCTGCTTCTGCCACATCCGGCGCACGACCGTCGCACTGCCGGTGGCCTGCGTCGCCCAGTCCTCCCGAGAGGGATGCGCCCCCGGCGCGGCGCACGCGGTGTCACCGCAGGAGCACCGCTGCACCCCGTCGACGGCTTCCAGCCAGGCGCCGGGGAAGACGTCCCAGTGGCGCTCCTCGGCGTAGCGTACGGCGGTCTCCAGCAGCGATTCGCCGCGCTGCTTCGGAATCTGGGCGGCTTCGGTACCCGCGATCGTCTCTTCCACGCTGAGCACAACTCCCGCACCCACCTCGGGTTACGGCCAGGCCAGGACCTGCGCGCGCGGGGGAAGCGCACCGATTCCGTATCCGGGGCGCATGGATGCATGTGTGGGGGCGCAGAGGAGGAACCTCGGCGTGAGCTGGGTAACCAGGTGGGGGGTCGGTACGAGTCTTTACCCCGGCAATCCTCGCATGCCTCGCATTTTCGACACGTTGGCGGGGCATTGATCTTCACGGCCGGAACTTTTCGGTGGAAGACACGTCAACTCGGTGCGTGGGCAGGCACCGCAGCCACAGGGGGTACGCCATGGCCGCAAGGCCTCTCGTCGCGCGGCAGCCGAACGAACGGCTGCAGGCGCTCATCCAGGAGGCGGGGTGCTCGAACGCCGGGCTCGCCCGCCGGGTCAACATGTGCGGTGCCGAGCACGGCCTCGACCTGCGCTACGACAAGACGTCCGTGGCCCGTTGGCTGCGCGGACAGCAGCCGCGGGGCCGCGCACCCGCGATCATCGCGGAGGCTCTCGGGCGCAAACTCGGCCGCACGGTCACGATCGACGAGATCGGCATGGCCAACGGCAAGAACCTCGCCTCCGGCGTCGGGCTCCAGTTCTCGCCGACGGTACTGGGCGCCATCGAGCAGGTGTGTGAGCTGTGGCGCAGTGACGTGGGCCGCCGGGACTTCCTGTCCGGCTCCTCGGTCGCCGCGTCCGCGCTGGTCGAGCCGAGCCGCGACTGGCTGATCTCCTCGCCCGACTCGCAGGTGGCGCGCCAGGCGGGCCCGCGCGTGGGCCAGTCCGACGTGGCGGCCGTGCGGGCGATGACCCAGGCGCTCGTCGACCTCGACCACCAGTACGGCAGCGGGCATGTGCGCCCGGTCGTCGTGCACTACCTCAACAGCGTGGTCTCCGGGCTGCTCGCGGGGTCGTACCGGGAGGCGACCGGGCGGGAACTGTTCGCGGCCGTCGCGCGGTTGACGGAACTCGCCGGGTACATGGCGATCGACACCGGTCAACCGGGCCTGGCCCAGCGGTACTACATCCAGGCGCTGCGGCTCGCGCAGGCGGCCGGCGACCGCGGATACGGCGGCTATGTGCTCGCCGCGTCCATGAGCCACCTCGCCGCGCAGCTCGGGAACCCCCGGGAGATCGCCCAGTTGGCGCGGGCGGCGCAGGAAGGGGCGCGGGGGCGCGTCACACCGCGCGCCGAGGCGATGTTCTACGCGGCGGAGGCGCGCGGGCACGCGCTGCTGGGCGACGCGCGGGCCACCCAGGCGGCGTCCGGGCGGGCCGTGCACGCGCTGGAGGCGGCGGATGCCTCCTCCGGTGACGACCCGGCATGGATCGCGCACTTCGACGAGGCCTATCTGGCCGACGAGTTGGCCCACTGCCACCGTGACCTCGGCCAGGCCGACGCGGCGGCGCGGTGCGCGCAGGAGTCCCTGGACGGGCTCCCCGAGAACAAGGCGCGCCGCCGGGCCATCGGCCTGGTCCTGCTCGCCTCCGCGCAGGTGCAGCAGCGCGAGATCGAGCAGGCCTGCAACACCGGCCTGAAGGCGGTGGAGTTGCTGGAGACCGTCCGCTCCAACCGGGGCGCGGAGTACCTCGACGACTTCCAGCAGCGCCTGGAACCGTTCCGGGACGAGGCGGTCGTGAGGGAGTTCGGGGCCCGGCTGGACCTCCAGGCGGCCGCGTGAAGGAGGACATATACAGCGGATGCGGGCCCGTAACCGTCACATGATCTCCCGGGATCTGTTACTGCGGTCACAGGGGCGCAGGTCACGTCCTGTGCTACGTGGCACCGGGCTCGGAGGACCCGGTAGCGTGAGCCGACGATTCCGAAGTTCCCCCATAAGTAGGAGTCCCGGTGACGCAGAGTGGACAGGGCGAGCAGCCCTCGGCGCGCGAAGCGCGCGAAGGCATCGTGCTGCCCTCCGACGGCGGGGAACCCCTGCTGCCGGGACAGACGGGCGGACACGGCGGTCCGCAGCCCGGATACGGGCCCCCCGAGCAGGGCGGTTACGGCGGCCCCCCGCAGCAGGGCGGCCGGCCCGGTCCGGCCGCCGACGGGGCCTACGGCCAGCCTCCCGGCGCCCAGGCGTGGGGCACCCCGTGGGGCCCCGGCCAGGAGCAGGGCCAGCCGCCGCAGCAGGACCCGGCCCAGCCGCAGACCCAGCACTGGCCGCAGCCGCCCACCCAGACCTGGGGCACACCCCCGCAGCCCGATGGGATACCGCCCCAGTCGCAGGCCCAGCCCCCGTCGCAGCCCCTGCCCGGGCAGGGGTACGACACCAACGAGCCGACCTCCTACTACCTGCCGCCCGTCGGTCAACCCGCCCCCCAGCCCCAGTCCCAGCCGCTGCCCCCGCAGCAGGGCCAGGTCGCGCCCTACGAGGCGCCCGGGACCGGCGCACCGCAGCAGCAGGCCACGCCGGGTTACCACACCGACGAGCCGACCTCCTACTACCTGCCGCCCGTGGGCCAGCCCCTCCCGTCCGCCCCCGGCACACCCGCCTCCGCGCCCCTGCCGCCCGCCGACGAGGGCGCCACCCAGTTCATCCCGCCGGTCGCGGCCGCCCCCCACGAGGGAGCCACCCAGTACCTCCCGCCCGTCCGCCCCGGCGCGCTGCCGCCCGAGGTGTCCGCCGAGGCGGCGCGGTTCCCGGGGCAGCACCCGCAGGCCCCCTACGGCGCGCCCACCGGTCCCGACGCCGAGGCCACGCAGTTCATCGCGCCCGTGCCCGGACAGGCCCCCGGCGCGCCCTACGGCGGGGAACGGCAGCCGCCCTCCGAGTTCGACAACCTCTTCCGCGGCGGACCGGGCGGTGACGGCGGGGCCGCGTCCACGCAGCAGATGCCGAGGTTCGCCCAGCCCGAGGCCGTACCGCCCCCGTACGGGGCCCAGCAGCCCGCGTACGGGGCTCAGCAGCCGTCGTACGGCGCCCAGCCTCCGTACGGCCCGACGGGCGGTGCCTCCTACGACGACGGCGACCGAGGCGGCGGCAAGCGGTCGCGGGTGCCGGTCATCGCCGCCGTGGGCATCGGCATCGTCGTGCTCGGCATCGGTGCGGGCGCGCTGCTCGCCGGGGGCGGAGGCGGCGACGGCGGCGACAAGAACCAGACCGTGTCGGCGACGGCCCCCGCGAGCGGCGGCTCCTCTTCACCGGCCGCAGATCCGGCGAAGGCGCAGGCCGTCGAGCTGGACAAGCTGCTCGCCGACAGCGGCAACAGCCGTTCCTCGGTGATCAGCGCGGTGGCGAACGTGAAGTCCTGCAAGAACCTCGGCCAGGCGGCCAAGGACCTGCGGGACGCGGCGGCCCAGCGCACCGGACTGGTGACCCGGCTCAAGGCGCTCCCCGTCGACCAGCTGACGGCCCACGCCGAGCTGACCGACGCCCTCACCAAGGCCTGGCAGGCGTCCGCGTCCGCCGACAACCACTACGCGGCCTGGGCCGACCAGGCGGCCGGCAAGAAGGGCTGCAAGAAGGGCCAGGCCCGCGCCACGGGCCAGACCGCGGCCGGCAACCGGGACAGCGGCACCGCCAGCACAGAGAAGGCCAGGGCGGCCCGGCTGTGGAACGCGATCGCCGAGAAGTACAGCCTGACCGAGCGCACGGCCACCCAGCTGTGAGCGGTCCGCGGGGGGCGTCCAGGCGCCCCCCGCGGGTCAGTTGACGTCCGCGTTCTGGAGTGTCCTCGTCACGTCGGTGAAGCCCTTGCGCGCCGCCACGAGCTGGCCCTGGCGCACCACCTGGAACGTCACATGGGCGTTCACCATACGCGGGAAGCCGACCGAGGCGAGGTCGTCGGCGGAGCTCCAGGTGTCCCGGGTGGTCCACCGCAGGGCCGGTGTCAGACCACCGGTCGGGATCTTGAGGCCGTCGTTGAGGGCGCCGCGCACGCTGTCGGCGGACACCTCGCCGCTCCCCAGCGACTCGACGACCTTCTTGAACACCGTGTAGGCGATCCAGGTGGTCTGCACCCCCGCGTCCGCCGAGTCGATGCGGTTGTCGCCGAACGCCTCCGCGTTGATGACCTTCTTCATCGAGGCCCAGCGGGCGTCGCTCTCCACCGGGTACCAGCCGGTGATGTACGACCCCTCGTAGGGCCCCGACGCCCCGCCGGACGCGTCGATCACCGTCTGGTCGACGCTGCCCATCGCCATGGCGGTGCGCACGGCCGGGTAGTCCTCGCGGTCACGCCGGAAGGAGTCCATGAAGGTGCTGGTGCGGTCGCCGAGCGCGGGCACCACACACCCCTTCTTCGCGCCGGCGGCCGGGGCGCCGGACGTCGAGCCGGCGAGCGCCTTCGTCGACTGCGCCGAGTACTCGCTGGCGTCGTCCGCCGCCCGCACGTCGTTCGCGGCCCGGTGCCCGCCGGTGGTCAGCCCGGAGTCGAGCAGTACGGGCAGTTCGTCGCCCGCGATGGTGTCGGGCCGTACGAGGCTGACGTTGCCGCAGTCCCCGGCGAGCTCCTTGCCGAGGCCGGCCAGCAGGGTGGGCTGGCCGCCGTTGACGGGGTAGGACAGCGGGCTGGTGAACTCGTCGTTGGTGACGCCGTAGCCGCCGATGTAGGGGATGCCCGCGCCTTCCAGCGGCGGGAAGAAGGAGTCGCCGTACTGGCTGTAGGAGCCGACGACCGCGACGACGTTCTCCTTGACCGCGCGCCGGGCGCACTGGGCCGCGGACACGGCGTCGTTGTGTTCGTTGCAGGTCAGGACGGTGAGCTTACGGCCGTTGATGCCGCCCTTGGAGTTGATCCAGCGGGCGTAGGCCTGGGCGAAGGCGGGCATGCCGGGCTTGTTGGTCGCCTCGGTGTCCGAGGGGGCCCAGGTCATGACCTTGATCGGGTCGTCCCCGGAACCCCCCGTGGTACCGGGGACGACCCCGCAACCGGTGACGAGGGAAGCACACGCCACCAGTGCCCCCGCCGCGAGGACGGGGGCTCTGACGGGCCGGTGGTGCTGGGGGAGGAAGGTGCTGCGGATGCGTCGCCTGCCGGTCATGGGCCTACACGCTTCCGTCACATCGCCAACTCGGGTGTGACCCTCGGTCAATGAAGGGTGACGTAAAGGTGAACAGCGAGGGCCTGTGCGGGACGTATGGGGGAAGAACGTACGATCGATGACCGTGCAAGGTTCGGAGAACTCTTCCCGTCGCGGCCGTCGCTCCTCCACCATGGGCGGCATGCCACAGAACGACATGCCGTGGTGGCGCTGGCGCAGCAATGTGCGCTCCGCGCTGCACATGCTCTCCGACCCCGCCTTCCAGCAGAACGTCTGGCTGGCCGGCGTCGAGGGGTACGGGGACGTCACCGACGCCGTGTACCGCCTCGTCGAGGACACCTGGCTCGACAACTGGTCCGCCGAGAAATACGTCGGCACGATCTTCCGGGACTCCCAGGAGGCGGCCCTCGTCGACACCGCCGTGCTGCGGGTGCTGCGGATCATGCACCAGGTCGGCCCGGACGCCCCCGTCTCCGTGTACATGGAGAACCCCGGGTGGCCGGACGCGGTGCGGGCGGCGCGGGACGCGCACGTGCGGATGGCGACGGCCGACGGGGAGGACCCCGAGGCTCCGCCGCGCACGCTCCAGGTGCTGCAGATCATGACCCGGTCCGCGTGACGGACGCGGTGTCTGCCGTGCCGGTCGATATGCGACCCTGTCCTGCATGAACGAGCAGTCCGCCCCCGCCGACCAGTACGTCCTGACCCTGTTCTGCCCTGACAAGAAGGGCATCGTGCACGCCGTGTCGAGCTACCTCTTCATGACCGGCTGCAACATCGAGGACAGCCAGCAGTTCGGCGACCACGACACGGGTCTGTTCTTCATGCGCGTCCACTTCTCGGCCGATGCTCCGGTGACGGTGGACAAGCTGCGGGCCTCGTTCGCGGCGATCGGTGACTCCTTCCACATGGACTGGCAGATCCACCGGGCCGAGGACCGGATGCGGGTCGTGCTGATGGTCAGCAAGTTCGGGCACTGCCTGAACGACCTGCTCTTCCGCGCGAGCATCGGTGCGCTGCCGGTCGAGATCGCCGCCGTGGTGTCCAACCACACCGACTTCGCGGAACTCGTGGGGTCGTACGACGTTCCCTTCCACCACATTCCGGTGACGCGGGAGAACAAGGCCGAGGCGGAGGCGCGACTCCTCGAGCTGGTGCGGGAGCAGGACGTCGAGCTCGTCGTGCTCGCCCGGTACATGCAGGTGCTCTCCGACGATCTGTGCAAGCAGCTCAGCGGCAAGATCATCAACATCCATCACTCGTTCCTGCCGAGCTTCAAGGGTGCGAAGCCGTATCACCAGGCTCATGCGCGGGGGGTCAAGCTGATCGGGGCGACGGCGCACTACGTGACCGCGGATCTCGACGAGGGGCCGATCATCGAGCAGGAGGTCGAGCGGGTGGGGCACGACGTCACTCCGGACCAGCTTGTCGCGATCGGGCGGGACGTGGAGTGCCAGGCGCTGGCGCGGGCCGTGAAGTGGCATGCGGAGCGGCGGATTCTGCTGAACGGGCGGCGGACGGTCGTGTTCGCCTAGGAGCTCGGTCGCGGGCTGTCGTAGGGCGGGTGCGGGTGAGTGGGTGGTTGCTCGCGCAGTTCCCCGCGCCCCTAAAAGCACCTTCCGCTGAGCTTTTTTCAGGGGCGCGGGGAACTGCGCGACCAGCCCCCACTCACCCGCACCCGCCCATGAACCCCCGACCAGCCCCCACCTACATGCGGCTCATGCTCGCCGCGGCGAACAGCACATCCCTGATCGCCTCACGATCACCCACCTGCCCCGCCGCAGCCTCCGCAGGAGACACGTGGCCGGCCGCCAGCTGGCAGAACTCCACGCCGTCCAGCGCCACATGGGCCACCTCGTGCTCCGCCGACCCCACCGCCGCCGGGGAGTCGAGCGGGATCAGCCATTCGCCGCCCCCCAGCCCCTCGATCTCCAGACGCAGGGTGCGGCCGGGGCCTCCGGCGCTCACGAGATGCCGGCCCTGGGTCGGTGACGTCAACCCCTTCTGCCGCCGTTCCGCCAGCACCGCGGGCAGCATCCGCGCCGCCAGGTCGATCATGCGGTTGAGGTGGCGGGGGGACGGGGGGTTGTAGGGGTAGTCGACCGCCTCCGCGATGTCCTCGGCGTGCACCCAGCACTCGAAGGCGCGGTCCAGCATCGCGTCGTGGAGAGGGAGCCTGAAGTCGCCGTAGGTCACCTCGAGTCTGCCCGCGGTGCCGCCGGTGAAGGACACCGTGCGGACGAGGTCGTGACTCTGCTCGCGCCAGGGGGTCCGCACCGAGCGGGTCGGCGGGAAGTGCGAGGCGCGCCAGTACGCCTCGGTGCGGCCCGACGGCGTGGGCGCGTCCGCCAGGGTCTCGCCCAGCGGGTCGTCCAGGCCCAGGGCGACCGCGACGAGGCCGTCGACCGACAGCAGGTGGGCCATGACCCCGGCGACCGTCGTACGGCGGCTCGTGGCCTCGTCGGCGTCGAACCAGCGCAGCCTGACCGGGGCGTGCCACTCGGCGTCGCCGAAGTCCTGCAGCAGGGCGTCGAGACGGGCGGTCTCGGCGTCGTACGGCGTGGCCCACTCGGGAATCGGGATGCGGGGCGGACGCCGGTCGAGGCAGCCGTCGAGGACGCGGGTGCGCAGGCCGGGGTCCAGGTCGAGGCTCTCCGGCCGCTGCAGCAGGCCCACCGCGCCGCGCAGCCGCAGCGCCTCCTCGGCGCAGGAGCCGCAGACGCCGAGGTGGTCCTCCACGGCGGCCGTCTCCGCCGCGGAACACGCGGCCAGCGCCCACGCCCCGAGCAGCGACTTCAGCACAGGGTGCTCCAGGGCCAGGGGAGCGGGCGGCGCGGGCTCGTCCAGCGCGGGCAACGGCAGGCCGGTGTCCTCGACGGAGGCGCGGGGGAGGGGTATGCGGGGCGGGTGGTCGGGATCGGGGCCGTCGCGATGGCCGTCACCGGGGTCGGACGGGCCGCCCGAGCCGGAACCGGGGCCCGTGCTCGCGTCGCCCGTATCGCCGTGGTCGCCGTCGTTCCTGGGGCCACCTGGGGTCTCGTGACCCCCGGATCCCCCGTCCCCGTCCTGGTCGTCGTACGCCTCGAAGCCGCCTGTTCCGTTCATGCCGCGCCCCCGTATCCAGGCGGAGCCCCGGGCGCTCCGGTGTCGTGGGCCGTGGACAGGAGCTGGAGGCCCAGGCGGAGGCGGCGGCGGGCCTCGTCCTCGGTGATGCTGAGGTCGGCGGCAGCCTGGCGGTAGTCGCGGCGCTGGAAGTAGGCCAGCTCGAGGGCGGCCCGCAGCGGGGTGGGCATGGACTGGACGATGTAGTCGGCGCGGGCGGCGACCGAGGCGTGGCGCACCTTGCGCTCCAGCTCCTCGGCGGAGCCCTCGCCGGCCCGGGTGAGCGCGGCGGTCTCGGTGGCGCGCAGCCGCTGCACCGCCAGACGGTGGGTCAGGCCGGCGACCCAGGAGCGCAGCGGGCCCTGTTTGGGGTCGTAGGACTCGGGGTGCTGCCAGACGTGGGCGAAGACGTCCCGGGTGATGCCGTCGGCGGCGCGCTCGTCTCCGAGCACGCGGTGGGCGAGGCCGTGCACGAGTGAAGCGAAACGGTCGTAGAGCTCGCCGAGGGCGGCCGCCTCACCGCGTGCGAGCCGCTGCTGCATCTTGCGGTCCCAGCGGGGCGGTGCGTCCTTCTTCGCCATGCGGCCCCCTCACGCCTGGAAGTGTCCGGGTCAAGCCTGCGCCGACCGTCTCCTCGAATGTAGTCGGCACCTCCGGCAGCGCACGCCCCTTTGTTCCAATGCGCGCCCCCCGAGGGGCCTCAGGTGGTAGTGGACCTTCCCCTACCCGTTCACTCGTTGATCAGACTCGATCGAACAGGATCGAAGCCGACTAAAACAAGCCTCTTCCGAACGATTTCCGTTTCTCGCTCTGTGTTTCAGGGAACGGCCGCTGGGCAGCCACGCTGCAAGGAAGCGTAGGAAAGGCTTCCGTTTGCTTTCCGGCGAATGAAGGGCATGGTGGTGGCGTTCAATGTGACCGGCGACGAGCAGGGCGAGTGGGCTGTGCTCAGTGTGTCTGGCGAGCTGGACCTGGTGACCTCGCCGGTGCTCCGTCAGCGAGTGCACGACGCGGTGGCCGAGGGCCGCCACAGTCTCGTCCTCGACCTCTCCGAGGTGTACTTCTGCGATTCCAGCGGTGTCGGCGTCCTCATCGCCTCCCGCCGCCTGATCCGCTCCTGCCGGGGCGAGCTGCGGCTGATCCTCCCGGCACAGGGCGCAGCCGACGGCTCCCACGTCAACCGCGTCCTCGGCGCGCTCGGCGTCCGCCGCCTGTTCGAGGTCCACCCGGACCTGGACTCGGCGACCGACGAGGAGGCGGGACCACTGTCCGCCTGAGCCCGTACAGCGAGCCCGTACACCCGTAAGCAGTTCTCTCCGCACGGCTGTGACCTGGGGCACCCCGACTGCCACGCCGTTGTCCCAAAATTCCCCCGGTCTTGGCACAAGCGCCGCCTTCCGGCCCCCGGGGCGCCGCTCGCGTCGTACGCTCCGTGCGAGATGCACCCGATGTGATGTGAGGCGGCCCGAAAAGACATGGTCAGCAGCGAGTACGAGCGCAGGATCGCCGACCGGTTCGCCACCTTCGACCAGGACGGCAACGGCTACATCGACCGCGAGGACTTCAACGTGGCGGCCAAGGCGCTGCTCGCGGAGTTCGGCACGGCGGCACGCTCCGACAAGGGACAGGCGCTGTACGTCGGCGCGGAGGCGTTCTGGCAGGGCATGGCCGGGATCGCCGACCGGGACGGCGACCAGCGGATCACCCGCGACGAGTTCGTGAACGGCGCGCTCAAGCGGCTGCGCGACAACCCGGACCGGTTCGCCGAGATCGCCCGTCCCTTCCTGCACGCGGCGATCGCCGTCGCCGACCAGGACGGCGACGGCCGTGCCACCGTCGAGGACACCGCGCGCGTGCTGCGCATCCTGGGCGTCGCCGAGGACATCGCGCAGGCCGCCGCGGCCGGCCTGGACACCGACGGAGACGGCAAGGTCGGCGAGGCCGAGATCGTGCCCGCCTTCGCGCGTTACTTCACCGTCCCCGAGTAGCGCTCCCTGAGCCGGTACTTCAGGACCTTGCGCAGGGTCTCGTTGCGCGGAAGGGCGTCCACGACCTCCAGCCGCTCCGGCAGCTTGTGCGTCGACAGCCCTGCCGCGCGCAGATAACCGGTCACGGCGTCCAGGGTCAGCTTCTCTGCCCCCTCGGGCTGTTCCACCACGGCACACACGCGTTCCCCGCGCTCGGCGTCCGGCAGCCCTATCACCGCCACGTCACCCACGGCCGGATGCGCGGCCAGCAGGTCCTCGATCTCCTTCGCCGAGATGTTCTCCCCCTTGCGGATGATCACGTCCTTGAGGCGTCCGGTGAGCACCAGGTGGCCGGTGTCCGTCACGAATCCCAGGTCACCGGTGCGCAGGAACCCCTCCTCGTCGAAGGCCTCCGCCGTCTGCGCCGGATCCAGATACCCCTGGCACACCGCCTCCCCCTTCAGCCGCACCTCCCCGTCCACGATCCGCACGGACATCCCCTCCGGCGGGCGCCCCTCGGTCGTCGCCAGGTTCTCCACCGTGTCGTCCGGCGCCCCCATGGTGATCATCGGGACCTCGGTCATGCCGTACCCGTGCGTGAGCTGCACCCCCAGCTCCCGTACGACGGCGTGGTAGACCTCCGGCGGCTTGGGTGCCCCGCCGCCGGCGAGCAGCCGCAGCGTCGGGATGATCTTCTGCCCCGGTCGCTTGCGCTGCTCGGTGAGGAACATCGAGTAGAACGCCGTCGAACCGCCCGCCACCGTCACCCCGTGCCGGCGATAGCCCTCCAGCGCGTCCGGCAGCGCGAACTGCTCGAACATCACCGCCGGGAAGCCGTACAGCAGCAGCATCACGGTGTAGTCCGGGCCCGCGATGTGCGCGTACGGGAAGGCCATCGACCCGACGTCGTCGGCCGTGAGGCGCAGCGCGTGCGCGAGGCAGGAGCCGCCCGCGATCAGTGAACGGTCCGTGTGCAGAACGCCCTTGGGGTCGGAGGTGGTCCCCGAGGTCCAGTAGATCCACCGGACGGAGGTGCCGTCGGATGGCGGGGCGGGCAGGACGGCCGGGTCGCCGTCCGGGAGGTCGTCGTACGCCTCGAAGATCCCCTTCGCGCCGAGCCGCCGGGCCATCTCGGTGTGGTCGAAGCCGCGCCAGAGCCCGGGTACGGCGAAGAACTCCGCCTTCGACTCCCGGAGGGCGAAGCCGACCTCGCGATCGCGGTAGAAGGGGATCACGGGCGACTGCACGGCGCCCAGGCGGGCCAGGGCGAAGGAGAGCAGGGCCGTCTCGATCCGGGTGGGCAGCTGCCAGGCGACGACCGTGCCGGGGCGTACGCCCATGTCGTACAGGCCGGCCGCGATCCGCTCGGCACGCGCGCGTAGCTCGCCGAAGGTGAGGGCGCGCTCGTCCTGGAGGAGGACCGGGCGGTCGGGGGTCAGGTCGGCGCGGCGGGCGACCAGCTCCCAGAGGGTGCGGGACGCGCTGAGCGCGTGGGCGGTGTCGGTCACGGCGGCCCCCTCGGTAGAACTGACGGACAGTCAGATCGTGCGCAGAGCGTAGGGCGGGACGCCTTGTCGGTCCAGGGGTACGGGACTTAGCCTTCCAGGAACTGACGGTTCATCAGATAGGGCGGCTGTCATGGACCTCGCGTACACGCCGGAAGAGGAGGAGTTCCGGGCGCGGCTGCGCGAGTGGCTGGCCAAGGTGCTCCCCACGCTGCCGCCGAAGCCGTCCGCTCAGGACTGGCCCGGGCGCCGGGCGTACGACCTCGGCTGGCAGCGGATGCTGTACGACGCGGGGTACGCGCATGTGCACTGGGACGCCTCGCCGACGACCCGGCTCATCTTCCTGGAGGAGACGGAGCTCGCGGGTGCGCCCTACGTGGGTGCCGGTTTCGTCGGACTGCTGCACGCGGGACCCACGATCGCCGCCGAGGGGACACCGGCGCAGCGGGAACGCTGGCTGCCGCCGATCCTGCGGGGCGAGGAGGTGTGGTGCCAGGGGTTCAGCGAACCGGACGCCGGGAGCGACCTCGCCTCGCTCCGCACGCGCGCGCGCAGGGACGGCGACGACTATGTGGTGACCGGATCCAAGATCTGGACCTCCCACGCCGAAGTGGCCGACTGGTGCGAGCTGCTGGTGCGGACCGATCCGGCGGCGCCCAAGCATCGCGGGATCAGCTGGCTGGCGATGCCGATGTCCGCCGCTGGTGTCGAGGTGCGGCCTCTGCGCACGCTGGCCGGGTCCGCAGAGTTCGCCGAGGTGTTCCTCGACGAGGTGCGGGTGCCGGTGGCGAACCGGGTGGGGGAGGAGAACGACGGCTGGCGCGTGACCATGGTGACGCTGTCCTTCGAGCGGGGGACGGCCTTTGTGGGTGAGGTGGTCGCCTGCCGGCGGGTGTTGGGTGAACTCGCCCGTGCAGCACGGGAGAACGGGCGCTGGGGCGATCCCGTGCTGCGGCGACGGCTGGGGCGGCTCAATGCCGAGTTCCGGGCGTTGTGGCGGCTTACGCAGTGGAACGTGAGTGAGGCGGAGGCGAGTGGTGGGGTGCCGGGGGTGGGAGGGTCTGTCTTCAAACTCCGGTACTCGCATGCGCGGCAGGAGTTGTACGAGGCTGCGGGCGATGTGCTGGGGGTCGAGTCGCTGGATCTTGAACGCCCCTGGGTGATCGACCGGTTGTCCTCGTTGTCGTACACCATCGCGGCCGGGACCTCGCAGATTCAGCGGAACATCGTGGCCGAGCGGATTCTTGGGTTGCCGAAGGGGCGGTAGCGGCTGAGTGCCGGGTGCGGGTTCGTGGTGGCTGGTCGCGCAGTTCCCCGCGCCCCTAGGCCGGCCACCGCAGCCTGCGTTGAGAAGGGGCTGTGACATGCGGTTTCAACTGTCTGTTGAGCAGCGGGCCTTGCAGGTTGCCGTGCGGGAGTTGTTTGCTCGGCGGTTCGATGGCGAGGCACTGCGCGCTGCCGTGGACGCGCCCGGGCTGGACCGTGCCCTGTGGCGGGAGCTGGGAGCCGCCGGGTTCTTCGCGCTGCGGTTGCCCGAGGCGGACGGGGGAGTCGGACTCGGGTTGCCGGAAGCCGTGTTGGTCTTCGAGGAGGCCGGGCGGGTCCTGTTGCCGGGGCCCCTGGTGGCCACCCATCTCGCCGCGGGTGTGGTGGAGGGGGCCGCCGAGGGCGAGGTCGTCGTGGCGGACGTCGACCGGGACGGGCTCGTGGAGTGGCTGGACGCGGCTGACGTCGTGCGCGGGGAGGCCGCCGGGGCCGTACCCCTGACGTCGGTGGATCCGCTGACGCCGTTGCATCGGGTGCCCGGGGTGTCAGGGGCCACCGTCGATCCCGTCGCCGTGCTCCTCACCGCCGCCGAGCAGCTGGGCACGGCCACGCGCGCGGGTGAGCTGGCCGTGCAACACGCGCGGACGCGGGAGCAGTTCGGGCAGCCGATCGGGGCCTTCCAGGCGGTCAAGCATCTGTGCGCGCGGATGCTGGTGCGGGCGGAGACGGCCCGGGCCGCGGTGTACGCGGCCGCCGTGACCGCGGACCCGGTGGACATCGCCGCGGCCCGGCTGCTGGCGGACGAGGCGGCCGAGCGGGGCGCCCGGGACTGTCTCCAGGTGCACGGCGGGATGGGCTTCACCTGGGAGTGCGAGGTGCAGCTGCTTCTGAAGCGGGCCTGGGTGCGGGCCCGGCGGGGCGGCGGGGGTGCGGAGAGTGAGGAGTCGCTCGCCGTCGATCTGTTGGCCTGAGGTGCCCACGGCCGGCCCGGTCTCCGGTGCGTCCCGAGCGGATGTCGCGGATTGTGGCATACCGGAATCACGGAGCGTTGATATCGGGTTGTGTCCTATGTGTGACTCGTCACGTCCTGGAGTCGGCGCCCCGCTCCGGTACCTTGTGTGAGATGCGAGTGGTTCCGAGCATGAGCCATGCCGGTGTTGCCGATGGGGCGGCCCCGGACCCGGCGATGCGCGCCGCTGCTCGCAGGGCGGACAGGGCTGTGACCACCGCCTGTTCGACTCCTCGTGGCGAGCGTCGCACAGTATCTCGCAGGGGTACTCCTTCGCGCTGGAATATGCCCGAAGCGCTTGTTGGCGTGACTGTAGGTCAACCATGCTGTCCCGTAAGGGATTCACGTTCCGTGATCCCGGCTTTGGTCATTGTTCTGGTCATGCAAAAAATGGCTACGATCGTGGCCCTCGTGAGGCGCGAGGCCATGTGCCCGCCGGTTCGGATGGTGTGAGCGGTGCAGGTGCTTCAAGTGCAGCTGGAGATCCGGCCCGACCCCGCGGAAGTGGGGCGAGCCCGGCGGTGGGCCCGTTCGCGGCTCGCTGTTTCTGGGATGGGGGTCGACGAACCACTCGTCGAGACCCTGATCCTGCTCGTGTCCGAACTGGTCACCAATGCCGTGGTGCACACCGGCCGCCCGGCCGTCCTGCGGCTGTCCCTGCCGGGTGCCGAGGCGGAGTCGGCCACCGTCCGCCTGGAGGTCGCCGACCGCAGCGGCCGGGCCCCGGTGCCGCGGTGCGTGGACGGTGACGCGACCGGCGGTCGCGGCCTGGCCCTCGTCGACGGCCTCGCGGACCGCTGGGGCTGGAGCCCCGAAGGTGCGGGCAAGAGCATCTGGTGCGAACTCGACCGCTGCGAGCGGCCGCGGAGCAGCACGGAGACCTACGGCATCGATGCCTCGGCCTACGAGGGGCTGGCGTTCGAGGCGGTGTGACCGGCGCACGGTCGCAAAGGCCCCCGTCCCCCTTGCTCGGTGCGGAGGCGGTGCGCCGGGACGTGCGCCCGTGCGCGGTCGTGACAAATGGGTCGTAAGCAATAAATCCCCGAACGGGTGTTGACGCACTGTGTTCGATTGATGACGCTGGTGGTCAGCGATTCGCCGCGAGGGGACGCCGAGGGTTTCGGTGACGGAAGCCCTCGACGAGTGCGGGTCGTGACGCGGTGTCGATTTCCCCAGGGCGGAAGGAAGTCGATGACGGCGGCGCGCGATGCCGTGCTCGGGGCGGACCTGCGCGCCGCCGACCGACCTCTCACAGAACGGCCACCGGGGCCACGGGTGTTCCGGTGCCGCCGACGAACGGTTCGGGCATCGCCGACAGCAGGAACGCGTACCGGCCGACTTCTCCACAGGCTGTGGACAACTTTTCGAGATTCCAGTTCTGGCCCTGCAGCATCCCCATCTCCACCAGGTCCAGGGCATGCACCGGCAGCCACAGGTCCTCGATCTCCGGCGGGAAGATCTCGAACGTGAGCGTGTCGTTGGCGACCGCCGCGACATCGCGCGCGTGGAACCACTCCGGGGTGCGCACCGACAGGCCCGGCGACGGATAGGCGTACGCCTCCCTGTCCCCGGCGAGGTACACCTGGATCTGCCCGGTCCGTACGAGCACGACGTCCCCGGCGCGCACCCGTGTGCCCGCCAGTTCCTCGGCGGCCTCCAGGTCCTCGGGGGTCACGGCATGAGCCCCGTCGAGCCGGTCCACGCCCCGCGCGCGGGCCACGTCCAGCAGCACCCCGCGCGAGACGACGTACCGCGCCTTGTCGATACCGCTGAACTCGGCGCCGCCGTGCGGGGTGATGGTGCCGGCCGGGCGGCCGTTGTAGAGCATGCCGGAGTGCGAGACATGGGTGAGCGCGTCCCAGTGGGTCGCTGCCTGCAGGCCCATGGTCACCGCGTCGTCGCTGCACGCGACCGTCCCCGGGCCGAAGATCTCCTGGTTGATCTGCACCATCGCGTGCAGCGGGTTGACCCGGCCCGGCATCATCCCGGTCTGTACGCCGTCCTGCCGTAGCGGGAGGGCGAGGGGGATGCGGCGGCCCGTACGGACGGTCGCGGCGGCCTCGCGGACCACCTCGTCGGTGATCAGGTTGAGGGTGCCGATCTCGTCGTCGGCGCCCCAACGCCCCCAGTTGTTCACGCGCTTGGCGATGTCGTGGAACGCGGCCGGAAGTGACATCGGGCCCTCCCCGGGGCTTGTGTCCGCACATCTGACGGGTCATAAAATCTAACGGTCCGTCAGAAACCGCGGGAAGGGGCCGGGCGTGGGGAACTTCTTGGCAGGCAGGGTCGTCGCCGTGACCGGCGCGGGACGGGGGATCGGGCGGGCGGTCGCACTTTCGGCTGCCGCCGAAGGGGCGCGGGTCGTCGTCAACGACTACGGCGTCTCGGTGGACGGGGCGTCTCCCACGAGTGACGTCGCCTCCGGTGTGGTGAAGGAGATCGAGGCGGCCGGGGGTGAGGCCGTCGCCGTGGCCGACGACATCTCGACGATGGCGGGCGGCCAGCGGGTCGTCGATGTCGCGCTGTCTTCGTACGGGCGGCTCGACGGAGTGGTCTGTGTCGCAGGGATCCTCCGTGAGCGGATGTTGTTCAACATGTCCGAGGAGGAGTGGGATCCGGTTCTCGCGACCCATTTGAAGGGGACGTTCACCGTCTTCCGGGCGGCTTCCGCGGTGATGCGGCAGCAGCGGGCGGGGACGCTGATCGGGTTCACCAGCGGGAATCATCAGGGCTCGGTCTCGCAGGCGAACTACAGCGCGGCGAAAGGCGGGATCATCTCGCTGGTGCGGAGTGCGGCGCTCGGGATGCACAAGTACGGGGTGACCGCGAACGCGGTGGCGCCGGTCGCTCGTACGCGGATGTCGGCGAACGTGCCCTTCGAGCTGACGGAGATCGGGGAGCCGGAGGATGTGGCCGCCATGGTGGTCTATCTGCTGTCCGAGCGGGCCCGGGAGGTCACCGGGCAGGTGTACACGGTGGCAGGGTCGAAGATCGCGGTGTGGGCGCAGCCTCGGGAGTTGCGCGCCGCGTATGCCTCCGGCGGGTGGACGCCGGAATCGATCGCGGAGTTCTTGCCGGGGAGCGTGGGGGTGGATCCGATGCCGTTGCTCTCTGGGCCGGGCGCCTACTGACCTTTTCGGGTTGCGTTCGGGGGGTGACGTTGGGTGATTCCTGCGGTATGCCGGTGTTATGCGGTACGCGGATGGTGGGGGCCTGACTG